>JAGVCC010000267.1 GCA_020059395.1 Chitinophagales bacterium
AAGCGAAGAAAGCTGGCAGCAACAAAATTACAGGCAAACGGCTGTATAAAAATAACAGGCGTTAGTTTTTAGATGAACGGCGGTTCATTGCAAAAAGCTTTGGTAAATCAAACACCAAACCCATGGAAAAGTTAAACGATCTGTAATCTACAAACCTGCGGCTCATTAAAAAAGAATAGCCGTTTTGAAATTCAAAATTGATACCCGGCAGTTTTTTATGCCCAAATGCAAACACCATTGTTGGCTCCCAAAATAAACTTGGCGAATAATTAAGGCTGTCTAATTTATAATTTTCAAGTTCGGTGGCTGTATAGTCTGTTTTTATATTTTTAAAATAAATTAAACTGTACCTGGATGAAAACGAAGCTATAAAACTCCCTCTGCTTTTTACCTGTAAAGCAGGTTGAATAAACAATTTTGTAATATCCGCATAATGAAAGCGGTTTAGAAACACTCCGTTAAAATCAGTTCCTGCATCAGTAAAGCCAAACTTACCAAATCCTGTACCGGCAAATACCTGAAAAAAAACGGGTTGCGTTTTTTTTAACTGGCTATAGTAACCTACTGCAATTTCTGTTAGGTTACGTTTATAATTCACTGATGACAAATTATTGCTACTACTTCTGTCATACCCTGTTCTATATTCTTTACGGTAAAAATAATTTACCTGTGCTGCCCAATGTTTGGTAAATGCGTATGCACTTTGCAGATCGTAACCCAAAGCATCTTCAGCCAAATTGGTGGAATAGTTTGCAGCAAGTTTACTATCGCCTTTTTTTACCAGCACCGGTACATTATGTGCGGCAGGGCTATATACATACCTAGGCGAATAGCATGAGTTTAATGTAAACAACACCCCGGTAAAAATAAAAAAGTAAACAGCTAATTTCATGCTCAGCTCATTTTAAAAGTGAGTGCAGCAAAATCTTCCACACTTAAAGCTTCGGCACGTTTATTAAATATTTCATCTTGCAAAACATCTGCAGTAAATAAACTTTTTACGGCATTGCGTAATGTTTTACGGCGCTGATTAAAAGCAGTTTTTACAAGTACCCAAAAAGCACGGTCGCTTTTTACCTGCAGCACTTCCGTTTTACGGCGCAGCTTTATTACACCACTCATTACTTTTGGCGGCGGATTAAAACAGCCCGGCGGCACATCAAATAAATACTCCACCTGGTAATATGCCTGCATCAATACACTTAATACGCCGTATACTTTATTGCCTTCCTTTGATGCTGCCCGCTGTGCCACTTCTTTTTGAAACATGCCCACCACCACCGGCACATCATCTTTCCATTCTAAAATTTTAAACAGTATTTGTGTTGATATATTATAAGGAAAGTTTCCAATTACAATAAACGGTTCATCAAAAGGTTTATCAATATCTAAAAAACTGTTGTGAATGATTTTATCCGTAAGTGCAGGGTAGGTAGTTTTTAAATACCGTACTTTTTCTTCATCAAGCTCCACCGCTTTAAAATTTATTTGCGGCAGTTGTATAAGATGCTGCGTTAATGCTCCGGCACCGGGCCCTACTTCCAGCAAATTAGTAAAAGCTTCTTTACTAAGGGCATCAGTAATTTTATGAATGACATTATCATCTTTTAAAAAATGCTGCCCTAATGATTTTTTCAGTGTATACATTACAGCAAATGTAACGTAAAACAAACTGAGGTAACCGGTAATAAAAATCCCCTCTGCTGGCAGAGGGGATTTTTATTTTTTTTGAATATTTTTAATGTTGTAAAAATATTTTTTGCGTCACCACTATGTTATTTGCCAGCACCTGCAGGGTATAAACACCATTTGCAAATCTGCTGAGGTTATTAAGTTGGAGCACATTATTTCCTTTAAAAATTTTAGTTTTTTGCAGCACCAGCACTTTGCCGGTGTTATCTGCAAGCTTAATAACAGCACTTGCTTCCGTTTCTGCAAAAAAGTTTATAGTTATATAATTTTTTGCAGGATTTGGGGATACTGCAAACACCTGCTTTGCATGGTTTAAACGCATAGAAACTATATTACTGTATTTAATTTCGCCTGTGGCTCCAAGAGCTTTAATTCTGTAGTACACCACATCTTCATGAAGTGCCGTAACATTATCTGCAAAATCAAAACTTTGTAATGTGTGCAGCACTTGAGTACCCGGCACAACTCCAATTTGATAAAACTGCACATTGTCTACACTTCTTTCAATTGTAAAATAGTCCACAGCCTTTAAAGTAATAACATCCCACTTTAAATTAACAAGTTGATTTTGCAGTGTGCCATTAAAGTTTATAAAATCAATTGGCAAAACAATACCTACAAAACGCCAGTCCCTGTCGGGTTGCAAACCTGTAGTACTTTGCACGGTAGCTTTAGTGCCCGGCATTGGGTCGCCAAGCAATGTGCCGCCGTTACCCATTCTGTAAGAGGTGCCTTTAACATTGGTAACAGAAGTTAGCGAATCAAATAAATTATCCAACCCATCACCATCAGTATCCAGCCCGGTTAATATAAGTGGTTCATCGCAACTGCCATTTAAGTTCCAGTCGTTGCCTTCGCATAAATCCATAGCTCCATCCGCATCGGTATCTAAATCCCTGTAATCAGGCGTGCCATCGCCATCATGATCGTACACAAATATGCCAGAACCACCGAAGCCGGCAAAATTATCATACGGACTCATTAAACCATCGCCATCTGCATCAGAAGCAGTGGGCAATAAATATCCAGCGGTACTCATGCCTTCAATATTGTCGGGTATGCCATCTTCATCGCTGTCAATATCTAAATAATCATTATTGCCAACAGCATCTGTATTACGAATATTTAAAACTGGCATTGAAGAAATTATTGTTGCCCATCCGTTTATTGCAATAGTTCCATCCACAATACCATTAAAATTAGCATCGGGCAGTCCGGCTTCAATTACATCCACAATGCCATCGCCATCACTGTCAAGGTCGTAGGCATTAGGCCTAAAGTCTCTGTCTAAATTTTTGTTGGGGTAATTATCTGCTCTTCCATCCACAGGTGCAATATCAACTCCTGTTCTTAATAATGCAGTTGCATTTACATTGTTATCAGATATCCCATCTGCATTTAAATCTAAAAAATTTGATAGCCTTCCGTTATTACTTATGTATGGCCCTGCAGCTTCTACCACATCGGGTATGCCATCATTATCACTGTCACTATCTAAATAATTAGGTATACCATCACCATCAAAATCCTGTGCGCCCAGCCCTACATTGCTGCCTGCTACACCAGTATTATTGGCATCTACATTTTGTGAAAACCCATCATTGTCTGTATCAATGTAATTATCAATTAAGCCATCGCCATTTGCTTCCACGCCGTATGATTCTACAGTATCTGGTATACCATCATTATCACTGTCTAAATCCAGATGATTAGGGATACCATCTAAATCTTTATCCATATTATCGTTGGTACCATCCCCATTGCTGTCAATATATCCTGGAAAATTTATGTCATTCCAGTTTGGCACACCATCA
>JAGVCC010000360.1 GCA_020059395.1 Chitinophagales bacterium
AAGAATACCAATTTTTGCAGCAGTGTTTCCAAACTCAATGGCAATACGTTCGCCAATGCTTTTGTGCGCCAGCTTTACAGCTTCTGCTGCAGTATTTCCCTTAGAAATAAAATACTGTTCTAATAAACCTGTAGGGGTAAGCAGCGCCACTGTAATGGCAGCAATTAACAACGCTAAAACGGGATGCAGTTTAAGGCCGATGATGGCACCAACAACTACAATAACGCCAACTAAAAGTATTAATAATGGATCAGCAAGCATAGTGAATCGTGAAGCAGAAATTTGGTTTCCTGCCGACAAGGCAAAATAAATAATAACACCGTTTTTAACTAATTAAAGTACGCATACGTTGCCGGAATATGCTACCGCTGTTGCCTTTAATTCTTTATCGTAATGGCTTATCTTTGTGACTTAGTATAAATTTATGCAAGAATTACCTATTATAAACGCTGTGCCCGATAAACCCAAAAAGCCCAACTGGCTTAGGGTTAAGCTGCCAATTGGTGAAGAATATAAACACGTACGCAGCCTTGTTGACACCCATAAACTGCATACTATTTGCGAAAGCGGCAACTGCCCAAACATGGGCGAATGCTGGGGCGAAGGCACGGCTACTTTTATGATTTTGGGAAATATTTGCACCCGCAGTTGTGGCTTTTGTAATGTGGCCACAGGCCGCCCACTGGAAGTGGATTGGGACGAACCACAACGTGTAGCAGAAGCCATTAACCTCATGAAAGTAAAACATGCAGTTGTTACAAGTGTAGACAGAGATGAACTGAAAGATGGCGGCAGCATAATTTGGTACAACACTATTAAAGCTATTAAAGCTTTAAACCCTAATACTACTTTAGAAACACTGATACCCGATTTTAAAGCGGAAAAAGAAAATATACAACGCATTATTGATGCTGCACCCGAAGTAGTGAGCCACAATATTGAAACTACCGAACGCTTAACAAAACAAGTACGCATACAGGCCAAATACTGGCAAAGTATGGAAACGCTTAAAATTTTAAAAGCCGGTGGCATGCGTACCAAAAGCGGTATTATGCTGGGGCTGGGAGAGGAGAGAGAAGAAGTAATACAAACATTAAAAGATTTACACGCAAGCCATGTTGATGTAATAACAATTGGCCAATACCTGCAGCCTACACAAAAACATTTGCCTGTTGCCCGTTTTGTACATCCTGATGAATTTGCTGAGTACAGAGAGATTGGTTATAACCTAGGTTTTGATTATGTAGAAAGTGGCCCATTGGTACGAAGCAGTTACCACAGCGAAAAGCATGTAATACCGGGCTATGGTGTTGCAAAATGGAAAGCGGAAAAAGTACAGGGTTAGTTTTATTACAGTTACTTTTCTTCACTATAAAATAGAGGTAATGAAAATTATTTTTTCATTTGCAGTATTTGTGCTGCTGTTTGCTGCCTGTAAACCCAAAACAAAACCAGCCGGAAAAAAGATTGAAGAAAAAACAATGCTCACACTGGGCGGCGAGCAGCAATATGTTGAAATAACAGGTGATAATGATGCCGCACCTGTATTGCTTTTTATACATGGCGGGCCTGGCTGGCCGCAAACACCCATGCTGCGTTATTTTAACAGCGACCTGAATAAAAAATTTGTACTCGTTTCCTGGGATCAGCGGGGCTGTGGTAAATCTTATATGCATAACCCTAACCCGGCTAATATGACGCTGCAGCAAATTGTAACCGATGCCCATGAATTGACCATTTATTTAAAAGAAAAATTTAAGCAGCGCCGCATTTATGTGGCTGGCTTTTCGTGGGGCAGCATAGTGGGTTTGCAGCTGGCAAAACAATACCCGGATGATTATAAAGCATACATCGGCATATCTCAGGTAGTAAATATGCGCAAGGGCATTGAAGTGGGCCGGCAGTGGATTGCTGAACAGGCTAAAAAAGCAAATGATACTGCCACATTAAATGCACTTGCAAAACTGAATGCGAATGACACCAGTTTTTGTAACGGAGATTTAGCCTGTTTTATGCAGCAGTACATGCTGGTAAATAAATACAAAGGCGCCACTTTTAATGACAGTACTGCTGCGCTTGAAGAAAAAGCCATGACACTGTACGATGATTATAAAGGTTACGACTGGAATAAAGGATTTGAATTTTCTGCCGGCAAGTTTGAAAAAGATATGTTTGACACAGATTTTACTAAAGTGCAGCAATTAAAAATTCCGGTATATTTTTTACAAGGCCGTCACGACTGGAATGTACCATCGGCAGTTGTGGCCATGTATTTTGAAAATATAAGTGCACCGGAAAAAAAACTTTACTGGTTTGAAAAATCAGGGCATAATTTATTGGAAGAAGAGGCAGCCTTGTTTAACGAAACGCTGATGTATAAAATTTTTAAAGACTAGATTACCTGCCCAGCCATTCTTTAAATCCATTTACTCTTTCCCTGCTTACAACAGTTTCGGCAGTGGTTACAAAAGGCATTTCCACTTTTAATCTTCCGCCAAGCCAAGTATGTACTTTTTTTACGGCTTCAATATTTATTAACAGATGGCGGTTAATTCGGTAAAAAATATCTGGCTGCAATTGTTCTTCCAGCTGACTTAAGTTATTTTCCAGTAAAAATTTGTTACCCTCAAAATCTACAGCAAAGCACAATTTACCATCGGCATAGCAGTAAGCTGTTTTTTCTGTTTTAAGATAGCTTAACTGCTGACCCCGTTTTATCAGTAACCGTTCTTTGTATTTTACCAGGTTCATTTCCTGCATCAGTTTCATCATCTTGTCAGAAAAATCAACCGGTTGCTTTGTTTGATGCAGTGAATAATATTTTTCCAGTGCCTGCTGCAATTCTTTTTCATCAATGGGCTTTAATAAATAATCAATGCTGTTTACTTTAAAAGCTTTTAAGGTATATTGGTCAAAAGCGGTGGTGAAAATTACGGGTGTTTTTATTTGTACCTGTTCAAAAATGTCAAAGCTTAACCCGTCGGCCAGCTGAATATCCATAAAAATTAAATCAAGTGATGGCTGAGAGTTAAAATAGTTTACTGCGGCTTCCACACTATCAACCTTGTTAACAATATCAATCCCATCACCACACTGCTGCAGTAGTTTTGCCAGCCTGTTAGCTGCAGGTATTTCATCTTCCACAATTAAAACCTTCATATTATTCCAAATTTATTGAGGGATAAAGAAAAATAAACCCTGCGTAAATCATTAATGAATAATGCCGCCCCTTGTATCCCTTCAAACTAAAAAGTTGTTCTAAACGGCACTAATTTTCAATTAAAGGAATGGAGACAGTAAAGTTGGTATCTGTTTCGGTAACTTTTACCTGCTTATCTCCAAGCAGTTTATATCTGTTGCGTATATTATCCAGCCCAATACCGGTAGATTCTGAAATTTGTTTTTTCATTTGCAGGTTATTGTCCACCACTAAACTTCCGTTATCAGAAAATACATGTATTTGCAAAGGCTTATCGCTTGAAACAATATTGTGTTTAATGGCATTTTCCATTAATAACTGCAGTGATAGCGGAACAATCCGGTTATTCATTTTTTCCTCCGGCACATTAATAGTTACTTTTAAATTATTACCAAAACGTGTTTGCAATAAAAAAGCATATGCCTTTAAAACATTCAGCTCATCTTTTAATAAAATGCTTTTTTCGTCTTTTACTTCCAGTATGTGGCGGTACAGTTTACTTAACTGTTGTACAAAATCGGTGGCATGTTTGGGATTTTCTGGTATTAATGAAACAAGCGTATTTAAATTGTTAAATAAAAAATGTGGATTAACCTGAGTGCGCAATGCATCCAGTTGTGCATTCAGGTTTTCTCTTTTTAGTGTTTCGGTTTCTTCTACCGAATGTTTCAGCTGGTGCATAAAATAAATACTTTCATACATAGCAATAATCATGATAGTATTAAAGAGAGATGCAGCATTTGAATGGATAAGATTATCGGCGAATGTTACAGCAGGTGTTTCATCATGAAATACATCGTCAAACACAATACCAAGTATAATATTAACAATCACAGTAAATACCACCATCCAAACCGATTGAAAAATTATACGTTTACGAACCGTAGTAAAGAGTGGGAATTTTTTTCGGCTGAAAATCATAATATACCGGTTGCCCAGCCATATTACAATACAAAAAACCATGGTGGAAAAATATTTATCCCATGTCAGCATTGGTGGCCGGTTAAATCGGCAATTAAAAAAAATAATTGGGATAATAAAACTTAACAACGGAATGCCGATAGCCATCAGCAGTCCGTCGTTAAATCCAATATGGCAATTGTGTTTACGCAGTTGCATAGGATAAAATTACTGTAATTAAATTAAGTTATAACAATCTTAAAAATTGTCAGGCTGAGTTCATCGAAGCCGCCGTCGACATCTTTCAACAAGCTCAAGATGACATAAGCGGACAATCTGCTTAAAACGCTGTCTCAAGAGGTGACACCTCTCTTGCAAGCCTTTTAAGTTAGAAAATACTTTAAAAGAGGTGTCACCTCTTATAAAGGGAGCAATCACTTTTAAAACGTTATCTGGTAATTTATGTTAGGGAAAAACCCAATCTGGTTAATGCGGTTTATTACTCCTGTTTTAGGATTTAAAGTTTGTATATAAATGTTTTCCCTGGCTGTTAAATTCTGTAAATCAACATACCATTTTTGAGTTACCTTTTTAAGATTGCGTATGTAAGAAAATTTTAAATCCCAGCGCAGGTAAGTAGCATGCTGCAAAC
>JAGVCC010000173.1 GCA_020059395.1 Chitinophagales bacterium
ATTATTAATTATTCATTGTAAGATGGCTCTTAATTCAAAAATACCAGCAGGTGAAATGAGTGAAAAGTGGGAAGACTACAAAGGCCACGTTAAACTGGTAAACCCTGCAAACAAGCGCAAAATTGAAGTGATAATTGTAGGCACTGGTCTTGCAGGTTCTGCCGCAGCCGCTGCTTTAGGAGAAATGGGTTACAAAGTAAAAACATTTTGTTTTCAGGATAGCCCACGCCGTGCACACAGTATTGCGGCGCAGGGAGGTATTAATGCTGCAAAAAATTATCAAAACGATGGCGACTCTGTGTTTCGTCTGTTTTATGATACGGTTAAAGGCGGCGACTACCGTGCCCGTGAAGCCAACGTACACCGTTTAGCAGAAGTGAGTGCAAATATTATTGACCAATGTGTGGCACAGGGCGTGCCATTTGCCCGTGAGTATGGCGGCTTATTAAGCAACCGTAGTTTTGGTGGCACACAGGTGCAGCGCACATTTTATGCTGCGGGGCAAACAGGCCAGCAACTATTACTGGGTGCATACAGTGCTTTAGAAAGACAAGTTGCCTTGGGTAACGTTACCCAATACAGCCGCCACGAAATGCTGGATGTGGTTATGGTTGATGGCAAGGCAAGAGGAATTATAGCAAGAGATTTAGTTACTGGAAAATTAGAACGCCACTTTGGCCATGCAGTATTATTATGCACCGGTGGTTATGGCAACGTATTTTATTTAAGTACCAATGCCATGGGCAGTAATGTAACAGCCGCATGGAAGGCGCATAAAAAAGGAGCATTTTTTGGAAACCCATGTTTTACACAAATTCACCCAACCTGTATTCCCGTTAGTGGAGATCATCAGAGTAAATTAACATTGATGAGTGAATCGTTGAGAAATGATGGCCGTATTTGGGTGCCTAAAAAACAAAACGATAGCCGCAAGGCAAACGAAATACCAGAAGAAGAAAGGGATTATTATTTAGAAAGAAGGTATCCTGCATTTGGTAACTTGGTGCCACGTGACGTTGCATCCAGAGCTGCTAAAGAAAGATGCGATGCCGGTTACGGGGTAGGTTCATCTAAACAAGCGGTGTACTTAGATTTTGCAGATGCCATAAAACGCTACGGCAAAATTGAAGCAGGCAAAAAAGGTATAAGTGTTGATGAGGCAACCATTATTGCAATGGGTAAAGAGGTGGTAAAAGAAAAATATGGTAACCTGTTTGATATGTATGATAAAATAACAGGAGAAAATCCTTACGAAATGCCAATGCGTATTTACCCGGCTGTACACTATGTAATGGGTGGGCTTTGGGTAGATTATGAATTGAAAACAACGGTGGAAGGTTTATATGCATTGGGCGAAGCTAACTTTAGCGACCATGGTGCCAACCGCCTTGGTGCAAGTGCATTAATGCAGGGTTTGGCAGATGGTTACTTTGTCATTCCTTACACCATTGGTAATTATTTGGCTGATGAAATACGCAACCCGGCATTACCCACCACACACCCTGCATTTGAAGAAACAGAAAAAGCTGTGAGCGACCGCATCAATACTTTAATGAACATTAAAGGATCAAAAACCGTAGAAAGTTTTCATAAGCGTTTAGGAAAAATTATGTGGGATAAATGTGGTATGGCACGTAGCGAAGACGGATTAAAGCAAGCTATTGCAGAAATACAGCAACTGAAAAAGGAATTTTGGAGTGATGTACGTATACCAGGTGAAGTTGGAGAGTATAATCCAGAATTGGATAAAGCAGGCCGTGTGGCAGACTTTATTGAACTGGGTGAACTGATGTGTAAAGATGCGTTGAACCGTAATGAAAGTTGCGGTGGACACTTTAGAGAAGAAAGCCAGACAGAAGATGGCGAAGCAAAACGGGATGACGAGAATTATAGTTACGTTGCGGCATGGGAATATAAAGGCGAAAGTAACTGGGAGTTGAATAAAGAGGAGTTGAATTTTGAGATTGTGAAACCAACGCAAAGGAGTTATAAATAAATAGTGAGTGAAACGCTGCACATAAAAAATTTTGGTCCGATTAAGGATATAAAATTAGACTTGAGAAAGTTTAATGTAATTATTGGAGAGAACGCTACAGGAAAGAGTACTATAGCTAAGGTTTTGGCTATGTGTAGGTATTTTTCATTTGTAGTAAAAACTCACTTCACTCCAAAGGATGTTAATAATAGTGATGAAAATAATTTTTCTCAAGGGTTAGAATCTTGGGGGCTACAAGATTTTTATAAAAATGGGGGTGAAATTTCTTATTCTAATATCAATTATTCTTTTAAAATTGAATTTAAGGTGCAGGAAAGTTTGCCAAAATACGATGTGAATGGTAATGTGACAATCGAAAGGTATATTAGCTCTAAATTTCATTTAAATCCAATAAGTAAAAAATTTAAATCCCTTTTAGAAGAACTAAATACGATAAAACCAAAGGATTCCTCACAGTTGCAAAATTGGCATGTGCCAACTTCATTTTTTCAAAATGACGTATCAAGAGTAATGGACAATCCATTTTATCTCCCAACTGAAAGAGGGCTTCAATCAATATTTTCATTAGGAAAAAATAGCATTCAAAATATTTCGGATTCTTTGTTCAATCAACTTGCCAACTTAGATTTGATTGCAAGAAACTTTGTAGGTGAAACTGTAATAGAACCACTTAATATTACTTATAAAAATGTTGATGGTAAAGGGTATATCAAGAAAAATAGTGAAGATGAATTTTACAGCTTATACAATGGTGCAAGTGGATATAAATCTACTATTCCGATAATACTGGTCATAAAGTATTATAATGAAATAAGAAAGAAAAATAAAACTTTCCTTATTGAAGAACCCGAAGTAAATCTTTTTCCAAAGGTTCAGCAAGAACTTATTAAATATTTGGTAGCGGAAACTGTGAATAAAAATAGTCAAGCTATTTTAACTACTCACAGTCCATATATATTAACATCAATAAATAATTTGATGTATGCATATAAAATCGGAATTGCGAATGACAAAGTCGAAAATGTAGTATCAAAAAAATATTGGTTAAATCCAAAAGATGTAAGTTGTTATTTACTAAAAACAGAAGGTACTTGCGAATCGATTATAGATGAAGATGGTTTGATAAAAGCTGAAAAAATTGATGAAGTATCGGACAAGATAAATACTGAATACGCTCAAATTGGGGAAATAAGGTATGGTGGATAAAATTAAAAAACTAACTGAGTGTATTGATGATATTAAGCCCTATCAAAGCAAAGGTGATGCAGCTGTGTATTATCTGAAATTAAAAGAAGGGTTAAAGTCTGTAAAATATGATGCTGATTGTGTGAAAAGTAAATTGAACATTGCCCATAGAATTGGTGATTCATTTTTTTATATTACAAGTGGCGGTGGCGCTCAGTTTAAAGAGCAGTGGATATTGATTGAAACAAAAGGGAAAGGGGATGACTATTTTGAGCAATTAGAAAAAAGTTTATCGCTTTTTGAGGATGCCGGGTGCAGAATTTACGGAAGATATATAGGTAAGAATGTTCCCGCCATTCTTAGCTCTAAAGAGAGAAAAGAATTTGATAAATTGCAACACCAATTTTTAAAACGAAAAGGGAATTTGTATTTAAAGAATAAAATAGCAACTGAGTTGTGGCATGAAATTGGAAAATCTGAGTTTCTTTGACGTATGATAGTAAGTGGTTTCACCTTTATTAAAAATGCCGTTAAGTATGGCTACCCGGTGGTGGAATCAATAACATCAATACTGCCGCTGGTAGATGAAATGATTGTTTGTTTAGGCGACAGCGAAGATGATACGGAAGGCTTAATAAAAAGCATTGGAAGCGATAAATTGAAGTTTGTACATTCCGTTTGGGATGACAATTTGCGGGAAGGTGGAAAAGTGCTGGCCGTAGAAACAAATAAAGCTATTGCGGCTACTGCGGCAGACAGCGACTGGCTCTTTTACATACAGGCAGATGAAGCAGTGCACGAGCAATATTACAACAGCATTTTAAATGCTTTGCATTTATTTAAAGATGATAAAAAAGTTGAAGGTTTGCTTTTTAACTACCATCATTTTTATGGAAGCTACAAGTATATTGGTGATGGAAGAAGTTGGTACAGCAAAGAAATAAGGATTATCCGCAATAATAAAAGAATAAAAAGTTTTAAAGATGCGCAGGGGTTCAGGTGGGAAGATGGCCGTAAGCTGAATGTAAAACTCATTGAAGCTTATATTTATCATTATGGATGGGTACGCAGCCCTATATTGATGAATAGAAAAACAGAGGGTTTTCATGCATTATGGAGTGGAGATGCTGGGCGGAATCCAAAACTCACGGAGGCTGAATTTGATTATTCAAACATAGATTCAGTTACCATATTTGAAGGCACACACCCTGCAGTAATGAAAAAATTGGAGGAAGGAGAGAATTGGGATAGTGGTATTGATATGAGTAAAAAGCATTTTAAAAGTACAAAGCATAAACTGTTGTATTTTTTGTGGAAACGCTTTGGATGGCGGCCCTTTGAATATAGAAATTACGTACGTATTTAAAATAATATAAGCCTGTACTAACAACAATTTTTAGTTTATATACAATGGAACATTACAACATGAACCTCACACTTAAAGTGTGGAAACAGAAAAACAGCAGTGATAAAGGGCATTTTGAAACATATTCATTAAAGGATATTTCAAGCGAAATGTCTTTTTTGGAAATGTTTGATGTGCTGAACGAACAGTTAATTGGCGAGGGTAAAGAACCTATTGCTTTTGACCACGACTGCCGTGAAGGTATTTGCGGTATGTGCAGTATGCATATAAACGGTAAAGCACATGGCCCATGGGCGCAAAACACCACCTGCCAATTGCACATGAGGGCTTTTAAAGATGGTGATACCATTGTTGTAGAGCCCTGGAGGAGTCAGGCTTTTCCGGTAATTAAAGATTTGGTAGTTGACCGCACAGCTTTTGACCGTATTATACAGGCTGGTGGTTATATAAGCGTAAACACCGGTAATGCGGTTGATGCCAATGCATTACCTATTGATAAAAAGAATGCAGATGATGCATTTGCAGCAGCAGCCTGTATTGGTTGCGGTGCTTGCGTAGCCACTTGTAAAAACAGCAGTGCTATGTTATTTGTAAGTGCTAAAGTATCTCAGCTGGCATTATTACCACAAGGCCAGCCAGAAAGAAATACCCGTGTATTAAGCATGGTGGCGCAAATGGATAAAGAAGGCTTTGGTAACTGTACCAACACTTATGCTTGTGAGGCAGAATGCCCCAAAGGTATTTCGGTAGCAAATATTGCAAGGTTAAACAGAGAGTATTTAAGTGCCGGTTTAAAAGCAGAGTAGCCGCTTTCAAATAATCTAAAAGCCGTTCCTTATATACAGGAGCGGCTTTTTTATTTAAGCGAAAATTGTTGCTTGCCCTCGTAGTTTACAGGAAAGCTTTTAAAAATATTGGCCTTCCCCAACTTTACAGTACCCGTAACTTTTACCATCACTTCCTGCCCAAAAAGGGCAGGCAATGCATTTTTATAGGCATTTTTCATGTCTACATCAATAAGCAGGGGCAAGTCAAAAATTCCTTTTCTGGGTATATGTATTTGATGCTCCTGAGCAGTATGGCCCAGATAAGTGCCATTAATAAAAATATCCAAATCGGTTCTTTTTAACTCCAGGCCAAAACTATTGGGATTAAAATAAACCAATTCCAGCTTTATGGTAGAAGTTGAAAATCCTATTTTTTCTGTGCTCAGGTTTTTGAAATCCCTATATTCAAGCTCTTTAGGCTCCCTACAACCTGCCAAGGTAAAAAGCCCTAAAATCACTAAAATAAAGAGAGGGGAGAGAGTTTGTTTCTTTAAAGTTATCATGCTTACATACATTGTATGCAAAGTAAGGCATAAGCATTCTTACACCAAATTTCTATACTAATTATTTTAGAGTAAATATAGAAAATAGCAAAATAATCAGATCTTAAATGAGTATAAAAAATTTAGCCATATTTTTTAATAATAAAATTATGATTATCAATTTAATATAAATTTATAATGAATTAAAAAAATATATTTGCAAGGGAATTGAGATAGTATCAGATGACGGTATGAAAAAAATCATACTGGTTGAAAAAATTAAAATACAAGTATTTGATTATTAAATTATTATGCTGTTTATATATTTTTTAAATTTATTTATGATTAAACATAGAGTAATAAACTAATTTACTTGAATTTTGGCTCTAATTTTTTGCTGCTTTTCGTTTATATAAAAGTGTTAAACTACTTAAGTAATAAGTGTAATGCGGATTTTACCATGGACTTAGATAGTGTATGGTATTATTCTGTTTTTCCGTTCTTTTTAGTGTTTAAATATTCCTTTCACTATTTCTTTTAATAAAATATTTGAATTATCGTTGAAAATTTTCAAACAAATGAGTATTTTATGTAAATGAAAATAATACGAATTGGCTAAAAACGTAGTCCTTCTCGAAATTTAGTAAATTTACGGTCAAAAAGATTTGCGGTTTCCGAAAAGAGCAGTATGTTTGTGTTGAAATAGGAAATGAACCGTACCTCGTTTATTCCTTTTTCATCTGAACCCAATTTTAAGTTTGACGATTTTGAAATAAAGTTTTAAAGTCGAACATATTAAAAACAAGAAAATGAAAACTATTATCACTTCTACTCTTTTAAAAGGCACATTCTCCCTTTTATTAATTACTTTATCTTTCACTGCTTTCTCAGCATCTGTTCCAAAACATGTTGCAGCCGGTGGCTTAACAGTTGAGGTTATTAACAACGCGGTTGTTATGAACTGGAGCAACACTTCAGCAAATTATTACGAAATACAGGCTAGTAAAGATGGTAAGTCATTTACCACAATAGGTATGGTAATGGGTGCTGATCCTAAAGGAGCCGGTAATACATTTTCTTTTAAACAACAGTTAGCTAAATTAAAATCAGGTAAAGTTTTTTACCGAGTGCTCCTTGTAAGCAACAATCTTACTGCAACTGCAACCGACGCAGTTAAGATTGCTAAGTAAGTATTTAAATTTCTTCCTTTTCGGCTTTCCGTATATTAACCTTATCTCAAACTTTATTTTAGAAAATGAAAACTATTTCTACACTATTCTTATGTCTTGTTGTAACAATAAGCACTTTATTTAAAACTGCAAAGGCACAATGTGTTTCACCCGTGTTAACCTATCATAACCCCGTGCTAATTGGCGGAACTGCCGGCGAAGTAAATGCTAAATACAAGTTTAGTACAGTAAGCTCGGGGGTTGATGCTATAATGACTGTTACTGGCAAAACAGGCGGTGCCACATTAACAAGTATTGACGACAATACTTATGGTTACGCCGCCGCATGGCAGCCTGTGGTACATACCAAAATTACAGCCGGTGCCGGAGAGGGCTTTGTAAGTTTCCGTATAGATTTTGTAAAATCATACGATAACTCAGTAACCCACAATTTTCCATGTTTTGCGCTTTCTTTTATTGATATAGATGGTGATAATGATAAAGTAAGTGAATTTGTGGAAACAAAACAGTTCGATTCTTATCAAACATCTTTAAGCTCTTTATTAACCATTACCCAAAATAATGGATTTACCAGGGCGCAGGGCCCAGTATTGAATTACCCGGATTTAGACACTACATCTTACCCAACCAATATTGTATTTAAATTTACTAATAAAAATATGGTGCAAGAAGTACGTGTGGGCAACAGAATGGAAAATAACTTTATTCCTCAAAACAGGTATAACTTGGGCTACTTTACACCAATGGTTTTTCCGGCTTTACTGCCCGTAAAATACCATTCGTTTAATGCTGCGGTTTTAAATAGTGCGGTTACACTTAACTGGGTAACAGAAATGGAGGTTAACAATAGCCATTTTGAAATACAACAATCATTTAACGGTACAAATTTTAGTGCACTTGGTAATACGTCAAACGCTGTAGCCTTAGGCAGCAGCAGATCTTACACTTTTGTTGACAACAACGCTGAGTTGAAAAATAATAGTGTAGTGTATTACCGCCTTAAGCAATTTGATAAAGATGGTAAGTATATTATTAGTGAAGTGTTGATGGTTAAGTTAAAAGCCATGAATGACATTAATATGCAGGTGTCTCCAAACCCTTTTGTTGAAAACCTTACAGTGCGTTTTACAACTCAGAATAAGGGTGTGGCACAACTGCAGGTAGTTTCGGCAACAGGCCAAAAAATTATTGTGCAGCAAATACAGGTAACTAAAGGTTACAACAGCGTACAGGTAATGGGCATAAACAGGCTGCAACCGGGTGTATATGCAGCAAAGCTTGTGGTAGACGGAAATGTGAGCTATACTCAAAAACTTATTAAAAACTAATTATAACCAGGCACAAAGAGGTAAACAGGAGTTGCCGGTAGCTACCCTTACTGGCAACCTCCTTACACCTTAACCAACGCTAACTGCTTTTAAATTTTTTAAAAACACTAAATTGTTATTTATGCATATTAAAATGGTTAAAGTTTTAAAACAGTTAATGAAGCTTTTGGGCGTTGCCCGCAATGAGAGGGTGGTGGTACCAGTTGTTATAAGAATACAAGCTAATAAAAAATTGTTCAACTAAGCAGCGGCTGAAAAATCCGTTAGTTTTAATATATAAAAAAGAAATTTATACCCGGCACAAAAATAAAAGTTAACAAACACCGTTTAATGTAAACCCAAAGGTTGTAAACGTTGTTAGTGCTTGGTTTACGATGTTTTCTTTGGGGGTTACAGAATCGAAAGATTCTTAACAAAAGCCGCATTTCTATGTGGCTTTTTTGCTTTTTAGTAACTATATTTACCTGCTGTTTTTAGCTGTTTACAACTGTTAAAAACTTGTGCATTATCCAATACCAGTTTAAGCCAGCGTTTCCCCCTGTAGAAGCATCAGCATTAGCTGAATACTAAACTAATTACGCATATACCAACCATCATCATGAGGAAAATTATACTCTTCTTTGTACTTGCCGTATTTTCTATTAAAACTTTTTCGCAGGATTTTAGTAATAAGGGGAAGGAATTTTGGTTTTGTTTTCCCAATCATATACCATCGGGTAACGCAGCGGCAAATTTAGGGCAGATGACCCTTTGGATAACATCCGATCAAGCCAGTAGTGGCACAGTTACAATGACTAATGGAACATTTAATGCTACGTTCAATATATTGGCCAACCAGATACAAGCAATTACAGTTCCTTATAATTTAGCCCATATAAGCAACGCAGAATCAGGTACAGTTATACAAAAATCCATTAAAGTAAAAGTTGATGCAGGTAAACCAGGCGTTGTAGCCTATGCACAGCAGTTTGGCAATGCCCGTAGTGCAGCAACATTATTATTACCAACAAATGTATTAGGCAGAAAGTACAGGGCTGTGAGTTTTACGCATACATCATCAACAGGTGGAAACCCTTCACAAAGCTCAAGAGCGCAATTTCAAATTATTGCTACAAAACCAAATACTACCGTAAATGTTACTCCTTTTTCTAATGGAGTTGCTGGTACGCCTTTCACAATCAATTTTGCTAATGAAGGTGATATGTATCAATATCAGGCGCAATCGGATATTACTGGCAGTTATATAGAATCAGTTTCAAATGGCACATCTCCTTGTGCGCCTGTAGCCGTTTTTTCAGGTAATTCTGCAGTAGTTATAGGTACAAGTACACCTAATTGTAATGGTGGCTCTGCAGACCCATTGTTTCAACAAAATTATCCAATAAGTACATGGGGTAAAAATTTTGGTTTTATACCTTTTGGAGACTATAATGGAAACCCGTACAGGGTTATTGCATCGGAGGATAACACTGTTGTGTCAATTGACGGTGCCGTTGTAGCAACTTTAAATGCAGGCCAGGTTTATCCGGCCACTTTTACTTCTAATCCAGTCCTTCTAACCAATCCAACTAGTATTACTGCAGACAAACCAATTTGTGTTACACAATACGCTCAGTCCAGAGATTGTTCTGGTACTAATAACGGAGACCCGGATATGGTGATACTGAACCCGATTGAACAGAACATTAAGGATATTACTATTTTCTCTTCTACTCAACAAAATATTAACAGGCAATGGATAAACGTGTTAATAAAAACTGACGCTGCACCAAGCTTTAGAATTGATGGCGCAGTGCCTGCAACACCATTTCTGCCTGCGGCAAACATTCCCGGTTATTCTTACATGCGGCATTTGTTTACTCCTGCTACACAAGGCCGTTATCGGCTATCTGCAGATAGCGGATTTAATGCAATTTGCTACGGATACCAACAGGGGCAATATGAGTCTTATGCGTATTCTGCCGGCACCAACGTTAAGGACCTTTACCAGCAAATAGGGGTTCAAACTACTTATGGTATAGAAACTACGCCTTCTGTTTGTACTAATAGCCCTTTTAGATTTAAAGTATCACTTCCTTATTGCGCAGACTCAATTAAGTGGAACTTGAGTAATTTACCCGGACCTCCGGTTGTGCCGCCTACATCTATTTACCCAAATTGTGCGGCTGCTGATTCTTCAACCACTGTAAATGGAAACCCCATTTATTGGTATTCATTGCCTACACTATACAGCTTCAACACAACTGGAACTTTTCCAGTAACAATAACAACCTATTTTCCTTCGGCAGAATGCGGCGGTACGCAGGATATAGATTTTGATTTACAAATATCAGATCCACCCGTTCCGGGGTTTACTGAGGTAGTGCCCGGTTGTTACACAGAAGCAGTCCAGTTTATTGAAACCACCCCGCAAACACCCAAAGCCACTTACAGATGGTATTGGGATTTTGGAGATGGCAATACTTCAACAGGCAAAAACCCTATACATACTTATGCGGCACCTGGTACTTATACAGTACGTTATGCAAGCATAACTACACCTGGGTGTTTAAGTGATACCATACAGCATACAGTAACTGTTCCAGATTTACCCAACGCTACTATTTCAAAAAATACAGATACGGTATGTATTAATACGGCTACCGTACCCTCAATTATTTTTACTGGTACCGATGGCAGGGCCCCCTATGAGTTTAGTTATACGCTTAATGGTGTAGCACAGCCTCCGGTTACAAGCACTGGTGCAACTTTTACTTTAACGCCACCAGTAAATACAGCGGGCCAGTTTATTTATGCCATTACCAATGTTAGAAATGTTGGTTCAACATTATGCACAAGTCCAATAACCAGCCAAACGGATACTTTTAACGTATTGCCCAACTCAACCATCACACTTACATCGGCCACTGGCACGCCAACACAAACAGTTTGTATAAACACTGCTATTACCGACATTACTTACGCAGTAGGCGGCAGTGGTAATGGCGGAACGGTTACAGGTTTGCCTGCAGGTGTAACGGGTACCTATGCAGCAGGTGTTATTACTATTACTGGTACGCCAACAGTAAGCGGCACATTTAATTATACGGCAAGCACCTTGGGGCCTTGTGCAAATATTACTTCAACCGGCAGTATCACTGTAACAGCAGATGCTACACTTACACTTTCTTCTGCACCCGGAACAGATAATCAAACAGTTTGTGTTAATACGGCATTGCCCAACAATATTACATATGCAGTTGGAGGTAGTGGTAATGGTGCAACTGTTACAGGTTTGCCTGCCGGTGTTACAGGTATTTATGCAGGTGGTGTAGTTACTATTAGCGGTACCCCAACAGTAAGCGGAATATTTAATTACACAGTTACAACTACAGGTCCATGCATAAAGCCTGTTGCCACAGGTACTGTAACTGTTACTGCAGATGCAATACTTACACTTACGTCTGCAGCTGCCACTACAAATCAAACCATTTGCATTAATAATGCAATAACCGATATTACTTATGCTGTTGGTGGTACAGGCACTGGCGGTGCTGTAACAGGTTTGCCCGCAGGTGTTACCGGTACCTATGCGGCTGGAGTAATTACTATAACTGGCACGCCAACAGTATCAGGCGTATTTATATATACAGTAACCACTACTGGGCCATGTTTTAAACCAACAGCCACCGGAACAATTACGGTAACGCAAGATGCTACCCTAGCTTTAACGTCAGCACCTGCAACAACAAACCAGTCTCTATGCCTTAATACAACACTTGTTAATATCACTTATGCTGTGGCAGGCTCTGGCAACGGCGCAACCGTTACCGGTTTACCAGCCGGTGTTACTGCAGTGTATGCAGGTGGCGTTGTAACTATCAGTGGTACTTCCACAGCGAGTGGTGTATTTAATTACACCGTAACTACAACAGGCCCTTGTGTTAAACCAGTGGCTACAGGCACCATAACTATTTGGGCTTTGCCAACGCCAGATTTTATAACAACAGCACCAATTTGCGAAACAAGGGATATAGCTTTTACAGATAATTCAAATCCGCAGGTTGGTACGGTAACAGGCTGGTCATGGAATTTTGGAGATCCTGGTAGTGGAGTATTAAATACATCAATACTTGCAAACCCGGTGCATAATTTTGGTACAGCGGGTAATTATACAATAACATTATCTGTTAATACTAATAATGGTTGTGCAAATGCCACGGCGTTTACAAGAACCATTACTGTAAACGACAGGCCTAAAGCAGGCTTTATTGTACCAGAAGTTTGTATTAATGACGTTGCTGCAATATTTACTGATACCAGTAAAATTGCTAATGGTACTTTAGCTGCAAACGGATATGAATGGAATTTTGGCGATGCCAGTCCGCTTACGTTTACGCAAAACGGATCTCATTTATATGCTCTTGTGGGTTCTTACAATGTTACGCATGTTGTTACAAGCGCACTCGGTTGCAAGGATACTGTAATGAATCCTATATTTATAAATGGAGCTAATCCAGTGGCAGATTTTTCTGTTACTAATGTTGCTGCGTTATGTGCTAATGATTCAGTTGCTATAGTAAACCTTTCAACTATAGGGCAGGGTAATATTACTAAAGTTGAAATTTATTGGGATTGGGTAGGTGCACCTGCTACTGTTGAGGTAGATGATTTTCCAGCACCTAATAAAATATACAGGCATAAATATCCCAACTTTCAAACACCACTTACAAGGCCATACACTATACGTTTTGTTGCTTATTCAGGTACACTTTGCCTTAATGCAAAAAATACACCTGTTACTGTAAATGCTGTGCCTTTAGTACAGTTTAATAACATGGCAGCCGTTTGTTACACTGCAGCACCTTTCACTATTACACAAGCAAGTGAAACAGGAGGGGTGCCGGGCACATTTGCTTACAGTGGTCCTGGCATTGTAAATGCTACTGGTTTATTTAATCCAGTGGCGGCAGGCGTTGGTACACACACCATAAAATATACGTTTACATCAACAGCGGCCGGTTGTGTGGATACAGCCAGTAAAACAATCACTGTATTAGACACAGCATCGGCTAAGTTTTCATTCCTTACACCAACATGCCAGGGCAGTGCTACAACATTTGTTGAAGAGTCAACAGCTCCTGCAGGTGTGGTGCTGGCAAATACTGTTTGGGATTTTGGCGATGGCTCACCTTTAGAAAACCATGCGCCAGGCACCACATTTACGCATAATTATGCTGCATGGGGCAATTATACGGTTACCATGTACAATACATCTGCTTATGGTTGCAGAAGCGCTGTTACACAACGTACGGTTTATGTTAGCCCCATACCAAATACCGCATTTGCGTTTGGGCAAACAAGTGTTTGTATTCCCAATGCCGATGTATCGGTTATTAATAACTCAACCATTGCAGATGGTACAGAGAATGCTTTTACTTATTTATGGAATTTTGGCGACCCGGCCAGCGGAGCGTTAAACACATCGCTGGCACGTACGCCTGCGCCGCACCGCTACAGTGGTGTTGGACCTTACACGGTAACACTAACAGTTACCAGTGGTACAGGTTGTATCAGCACAACAACTAATCAGGTAAACTTCATTCATCCCCAGCCAAAAACAGTATTTGATTTTAATAAACCAAGTGTTTGTATTGGAGATAATGTGCTGATGACAGATGCTACCAATGGCCTGGATGGAACCATCACACAGTGGTTCTGGAGTTTTAGCGATGGTGGCACGGCCAATACGCAACAGATATTATACACTTTTGCTGCGCCTAAAGTATATGATGTAACGCTTTACACCATAAACAGCCACGGTTGCCGCAGCGACACTGTAACCAAACCATTTACAGTATATGCTTATCCAACTGTAAATGCGGGGCCAGACAGGGTAGTGCTTGAAGGTGGTTCAATAACCATAGAACCAATAGTGACAGGCAACGGCCTGCAGTATTTATGGACACCCAATACTAATCTTGACAATGACAAAATAGAAAGGCCTACTGCTAAAAATGTATTGAATGATATTACGTACACACTTACCGTAACCGGAGAAGGTGGCTGTACTGCACCATCAGATAATATGTTTTTGAAAGTACTTAAAATGCCTAAAGTGCCAAATACATTTACGCCCAATGGCGATGGTATTAATGATACATGGCGCATTGAAAATTTGGATACCTATCCTAATTGCAGAATGCAGGTGTTTACCCGTACCGGTCAGTTGGTATTTGAATCAAGAGGTTATAAGCAGCCATGGGATGGCCGTTTTAATGGCAAGCCGCTGCCTTTTGATACTTACTATTACATTTTAGAACCGGAAAATGGCCGCCAGCCGGTAACCGGTTATGTAACCATAGTAAAATAAAAATTGCACCGCGGCAACTGGTATTTATAACCGGTTGCTGCTTAAAATATTTTGTGAGCTGAGAAAGTAAAACCATGAAGAAACTGTTTTTAATTACCGGAACCTTTTTTTGCAGTGCCGCTCTATTGGCACAGGCAAAACCTTTTTACACGCAGTATATACTCAACAACTATATTCTTAACCCTGCGGTTACGGGTATAGAAAACTATACTGACATTAAATTGAGTAACCGCAACCAATGGACTGGCATTAATGGCGCACCAGTAACAACCTACTTTAGTGCACATGCGCCAATAGGTAAAGAGGATTTACGAACCAGCGCCACCAGTTTTGAAATACCCGGCAGCGATCCACGTGGTACAAGGCTTTGGCAGGAGTATACACCACCAGACCCACACCACGGCATTGGTATTACTGCTATGAATGATAAGGCCGGATATATTAACCGCTGGAGTGTAAACGGTACTTATGCCTATCACAAACCATTGAGTGTTAAAACAACATTGAGTGCAGGTTTTAGTGGCGGTATAACCAGCGTAAATCTTGACCGCACAAAAATTGAATGGGGAAGTTTAGACCCTAACGATCCTGCAATTGGAATAAGCAGCGGCGAATTAAAAAAATTAAAGCCGGAATTAGGTGCAGGTTTATGGTTGTACTCAGCTCAGTATTTTGTGGGTGTTTCTGTATTAAATATTGTTCCGGGTAAAGCAAAATTTGTTACCGACGATAAGTATGGTACTTTTTATACGCCCAATTATTTTTTAACTGCAGGTTACCGTTTTTCGCTTACTGATGAAATTATGGCAATGCCTTCTGTTATGATGCAGTACTGGAAACCGCAGCTGGCAGGCTATCATGCTAACTTAAAACTGCAGTACTTAGATAAATTGTGGGTGGGTGGCAGTTACCGTGTATCAGATTTAATTTCTGGTTATTCTGCAATGGCAGGTATAAATGTTTCCAATACTTTTAACATAAGTTATGCGTATGAAAATGCCACAACATCAAGACTGAGGAACTACACAAGAAATACTCATGAGATAATGCTGGGCTTTATCATTGGCAATAAGTATAGCCAGGCGTGCCCAAGGTGTTATTAATTCATAGTATGGTTTAAAATAAAAAACTGTACCGTGTAATACTATTTAACGGGGCTTGCTGACTATGCAAATTGGGCGGAGTTTTTTTATACAAACAATAACAAAGCCGGATGCCTTGCAGTACACCCGATTGGGCAGTAAGTGTAAATGGATTGGCGGAGCAACAACTGCTTTTTAGTTTTGCATCTGCTGTGCTGTAATGGTTGGTTCATTTTGCTTTTCAGCAATTATTCTTTCATTTATTTTTTTAGTTGGTACTTGTGATTGTGATTGAAAGAATGTAAAACTGCAAAGGGCAGTAAGAAAAAATAATTTTTTCATGGTTGAAAGGTTAATGGTTAAAAGTATATTGTTAGAAATAATGAACTGAACGGTATAGGGTTTCTCCTGTACATGTTTAAGAATAACTATTTAAAGTGAGTTAATAATAGTGGTAATTAAAAGTGCTTACATTTTCTTAATCATTATCTTTTCAGTTGATTTATAATGCAAGTTTAATCAAGATTATAAATTACAAACTGGAACCTAAAAGCCGATAAGCTTTGCACTTTCATTACTCCATCTGAATAGAATCCCCCATAGCTATATTCCACGACTTGTTGAGCAGGAGTTACAATAATTATTGACGATGGCGTAACCTGAGGGCAAGAAATCCTATATACACTCCCGATGACCTGAATTAAATTAACTGTAAAATTTCCTGTACCGGCCATAATTGTGCCATCAAAGTCAATTTTTCCCATACAAATTGGCACCAATGATGTATTACCGGTTACAGCCGACCGGGTAAGTTTGCCATCAATATCCATATCGCCTGAGGGCTTAATAGTTACCCTGTCGTTTCCATTCATCCGGATTACCAAATTCCCTGTTGCATTTCCACTGTTGGTACCAAATCGTACATTATTGCCTGACAACTGAAAGAAACCTTTGTTAATGTTACCCTCATCTCTCAACTGCAGGGAGGCTCCGGTATTTGCTACAATCACATCTCCGTTTATATGCAGTTTTGCTGCAGGGCTGCCTACACCAATACCCACATTACCTCCGTCGTTTTGTAGAATTAGATTATCCGCATTTCCATTATTTCGGGCCATTATTTCGTTGTTATCAATTATAAGATTATCACCGGTAATATTACCAAGTGTTAAATAACCATGGCTGGTCAGTGAAGCATCCTGCAGTCCAAGTACCTGCATATTACCCGTGGAGTCAATTAATATCCTGTCCTGCCCCGACATGCGAAATATTGTTTTGCCAAACTGGTTGCCACTATTAGTACCCAGGCGGAGATTATCACCAGTTAGTTGCACAAATGTTTTGTTGACCCCTGTATTTTGGAACTGTATAATTCCGGCAGCATTATTTAATGTTACAGTTCCGCTTTCCTGTAAAAGATTGCCAATCAGGTGTAATCTTGAAGAAGGAGTGGTAGTGCCAATGCCTACATTTTGTGCAGTTGCTAAATTGTATGTTACAATTGTCAGTAAAAAAATGAAAAGCTTCTTCATAACAGGTTGTGTTTATTACAACTCAAAGATGAAAAAGAAAGCAGGGTCGGGCAATAGCGAAATGGGGTGAAATTATAGCGGCTGTTCAGCAGCAGGGGAGAAATACATTTTAATTTCGCAATACTATTACTTAAAAATGGCTGTAACTATACTTCTGAAATATTCATTGTTGCCAATTTGCGCAACAAATAAATAGGGAATATGCGCAAGCACTAAAAGTTTAAAAGACAAATGGCGAAAACTGCCATACTTGTAATAGTAAAAAATTATAAGCACCAGCATTATAAGCATAGCAGGAATGGCTAATTTCTCCAGCGAAACACCTTCCATTTTTCCTTTTCTGGCCATAATTACTACCAACCCCATTAATCTTGCAAGGCCTGGGGAAAGTACAAAAAATACGGAAGCCAGTAACCATTGTACATGACCAGAAAGATTTTTCTTTTTGATATTCAAGATTGCTAAACCTACGCTTATAATATACATTGATACCAGCACAAAATCAATAAGTGTGGCAAAGTATGCAAAAGTTGGATTAAAAAAGCCATTTACATCAAGCTCTTTAATGTTATCAATATTTTTAGGGATAATGGCAAATGCACTGCCGGCAACAATACCTGCTAAAATAAGCCCAATGGTACCAAGTGTTCTGTGCCTGCTAAAATTTTTCTTTCGGATTATTAAATAAGGCTGAACGATAATTAATATGTACCAAAGTGTTGCTGATATGCCATGAATATGCTGATGAAAAGTGGCGCTGGCCAGTTTTGACTAATAGCTGTAAGAAAATCCCAGTATGGAAATTATAAATGGCACAAACATCCAACGGTGAAAATTTTGGTATTTTACCAATGCTGCGTTTGTAACTACTTCTGTTTTTTTATTCTCATCATTCTTCATGCGGCATATTTTTATTATAAAATTAATAAACTTCTTCAAGGCGGGCAATAGCGAAATGGGGTGAATTTTTATCTGCAAACAGGAACGGAGTAAGGCATGAATGAGGCAGGGAAATATTATTCACAGTTATGGTGCACCAGTATAAAAAAGTGGACTGGCTTTTACCAACCTGATTTATAAAATCTGTAGAAAATGAAATCAGTTGTTCTGCTCTTTTACTGCATTAGTATGCAGAGAGAATAAGTACAGAGAACCGTTAAAAACAACCCTCCTTAATTTATTTTTCCAAATACTACTTTACCCGACGATACACCATAAAGACTTGCGCCGCATACAAAACGTTTTGTATTGCCTTCAATGGCAGTAGTGTTGCCAAAATTTTCTTGCCCTAAACTACCGGGGTCCACTACTTTTTGTAATAGTTGCCAACCAAAGCCTACTCTTAAATAGATATTAGCTGTACCATGCTGTGTCCCATTTACAATATTCCCATTCCATGCTCCTATAATGGCATAATCTTCTGATATAGCTACGCTGTAGCCAAAAAGGTCTGATCCTTCTCCAGTGGCATCTGTAATTTTTTTCATCAAATCCCAACTGGTTCCATTCCGCTTGTAAATTCTTGCTGAGCCTTGGTCTGGATTTGTATTTATATCATCAAAATATGCCCCAATAATAGCATAGCTGCCGGAGATGGCTACGCTATGTCCAAAATTATCAAATGACGCTACGTCGTCATTTGTAATTTTTTCATGTAATACCCAGACACTTCCAAACCTTGCATAAATACTAGCGGAGCCCTGGTCTACATTTGAACCAACATTATCCTGCGGGGCCCCCACGATGGCATAGCTGCCGGAGATGGATACACTTAATCCAAACTGGTCTCCAGCTTCTCCGGTGGCATCTGTAATTTTCTGCATCAGCACCCAACTGCTGCCATTCCATTGGTAAATGCTGGCCGAGCCCTGACTTGAATTTGCACCAACATCATCCTGATATGCCCCCACAATAGCATAATTGCCGGAGATGGATACACTGAATCCAAAATTATCACCAGCTTCTCCGGTGGCATCTGTAATTTTCTGCATCAGCACCCAACTGCTGCCATTCCACTGGTATATGCTGGCCGAACCCTGGTTTGAATTTGCACCAATATCATCTTCATTTGAGCCGATAATGGCATAGTTGCCGTAGATGGATACACTGGTTCCAAAATTATCATTTGCAGCACCGGTAGCATCTGTAATTTTCTGCATCAACACCCAACTGCCGCCATCCCACTGGTAAATGCTGGCCGAGCCCTGGTCTGTATTTGCACCAACATCATCCTGATAAGCCCCCACAATGGCATAGTTACCAGAGATGGATACGCTGATTCCAAACCAGTCCCCTGCGGTACCGGTGGCATCTGCAACAGGCGGATATTCGGATATATTTCCATTGGTAGCACAATCGCCCCATACCCATAGCCAATATTGCCTGCCCCAGCCAAAACGCTGCTTGCCTGCCAGGTGCCAACACCAGCTGCATCGCTTATTAAAACTTTACCATTACCTGCATTGGGAGTTAGCTTAATACCATTGGGTTTAATGGTATCCGCTTTTATATTTCCCGTTACCTGTAATTTTTCTGTGGGTGTGGTGGTGCCAATGCCTACGTTTTGTGCGGTTACAACATTGTATACTAAAATTATAAGTAACAAAAAGAAAAGCATCTTCATAACAGGTTATGTTTATTACAACTCAAAGATGAAAAAGAACCAAGGTCAGGACAATAGCGAAAAGGGGTGAATTACTGAATAGTCAATGGTGAGTAGTCAAATAGGGTATGACTGTAAGGATCTTGTAAAAGAGAAGATAATATTTCAGACTACACCAATTTATTTCTTAACGCCAATGAAACCGCTTCGGTACCAGAGTGTACATGCAGTTTGGAGTAAATATTACTTATATGAGATTTTATGGTATCGAAGGATACATACAATGCTGCGGCAATCATTTTATAACTTTTTCCTTCTACCAATAACTTAAGTACTTTTTTTTCCTGTGCAGTAAGGTCGTATACCCGTGCAGGTTTGGCGGGCTGCAGGTTGGTTTTAAATAATTCCAGTACACGGCGGGCAATGCCGGGTGTCATTGGTGAGCCACCCGATTGTACATTTTTTATAGCATCTAAATAACCCTCTGGTGTGGTGCTTTTTAGTATGTAGCCGGATGCGCCGGCGCAGATGGCATTGAAAATATATTCATCTTCAAAAAAAACAGTTTGTATAAGGATATTAATTTTGGGAAAATGTTCTTTCACCAGTTTTGTTGCTTCAATACCATTCATGCCGGGCATTTCAATATCCATCAGCACTACATCGCAGGGGTTGGCAGCAATATCTTCCAGCATGGTACTGCAATCAGCATAAGCGCCGGTACAGGTGAACCCTTCGGATGTATTTAAGAGAAATAAAAAGGTTTCTCTTAAATGCTTATTGTCTTCAAATATGCTTACTCTTATCAAGGATAGAATTTTTACAAAGGTTGTAAAATAAACTGAATCTTTTATAACGAAAACGGGGGAGATGTAAAAGCGGTAAACTTTCCCCCGATTTCGCTATTGCCGGAGTATGATGGGGGGGGTAGTTTTGTTGTTGTTAATAAAAACAATACTAAAATTTTTGTTATGAAAAAGTCCTTTCTACTCACCAGTATTTTACTGCTCCTATTATCAACAATTCTTATATCCTGTAAAAAGGATGGAGGAGATGATACAACGGCTCCCGGGCCTGCTGCCACCTATATTACAGATGGTTATTTGGGTACAATGGGTACCACAGTTACAAATACCTTTGATACATTGTTTTTTGATGTTTCAGCGTTTTTACTTGCTCGCCCTATGGCGGGATTTGGTTTTGGCGGAGAAAAGCCTGAAGATGAGGTTACATTAATTACACAAAACAATGGTACTTCGCTTATTAAACTAAAGACCCCATATGGTAGCCACAAGCTTACTTATTTTTGGATAAGGCCAGACCCATCTTCCTTTCCTGTATATCCTTATTAC
>JAGVCC010000451.1 GCA_020059395.1 Chitinophagales bacterium
GCTCAAAACTACCCTGCCGATTTCATTGCTGAAGGCGTTGACCAAACAAGAGGATGGTTTTATACATTACATGCTTTAGCGGCTCTTTTAAAAGACAGCATTAATGAAGAATTAGCAAAGCATAATATCAAAACAAAATCTTCGCAAAGTTCTTCTACATTTCCTCCTCCGCCAACTGGCGGAGAGATAGAGGGGGCCGTTGCCTCTGGCCTTGCCTACAAAACTGTTGTAAGTAATGGTTTGGTGCTGGATAAAAACGGCAACAAAATGAGCAAACGTCTGGGTAATGTGGTAGATCCTTTTGAAACCATAAATAAATATGGCGCCGATGCCACCCGCTGGTACCTTATTACCAACGCAAGCCCTTGGGACAGCCTGAAATTTGATATTGGCGGCATACAGGAAGTGCAGCGCAAATTCTTTGGTACACTTTATAATACCTACCAGTTTTTTGCATTGTACGCCAATGTAGATGGTTTTGTATTTAAAGAAAATTATGTTCCGGTAAAAGACAGACCAGAAATAGACCAGTGGATTTTATCAAGCTTAAACACATTGATAAAAACTGTACAGCAAAATATGGATGAGTACGAGCCCACCCAAGCAGGCCGTGCCATTGAAGATTTTGTGGATGAACATTTAAGCAACTGGTATGTGCGCCTTTGCCGCCGCCGCTTTTGGAAAGGCGAGTACGAGCAGGATAAAATTTGTGCTTATCAAACTTTATATGAATGCCTGGAAACACTGAGTTTATTAATTGCACCCATTGCACCATTCTTTGCAGAGTGGCTGTTCAGCAATTTGAATGAAGTAAGCGGCCGTTTCCAAAACGAATCGGTGCATCATGTACTTTTTCCTAAAGTAAAAGACGAAGTAATTAATACAGATTTAGAAAAAAGGATGCAACTGGCGCAGGATGCTTCTTCTTTAATACTGTCACTCCGTAAAAAGGTAAACATTAAAGTAAGGCAGCCATTACAAAAAGTGATGATACCGGCGCTGGATGAGTTGATGGTTAAAAACATAAAAGAGGCTGAAGAAATTATTAAGGCCGAAACCAATATTAAAGAAATTGAAGTGCTGGCGGCGGATAATAACTTCATCCGCAAAAAGGCCAAGGCCAACTTTAAAACCCTGGGTAAAAAACTGGGGGCAAAAATGAAATGGGCAGCAGAAAAAATTGGCGCATTTACTAATACCGAGCTGGATCAGTTGGACAAAGGAGATATTACACTTACAGACGCAGCCGGTGAAGCCATCATTATTACCCGTGAAGATGTGGAAGTAAGCACAGATGAGATACCCGGTTTTGAAGTAGCCAGCAAAGGCTCATTAACCGTGGCGCTGGATATTACCATTACCGAAACCCTGAAAAAAGAAGCTGATGCCAGGGAATTTGTTAACCGTATACAAACCATACGCAAGGAAAGCGGCTTTGAACTTACTGACAGAATAGCCGTAAAAGTGTTGGTAAATGAGGCTTTACAGCCATCGTTAATTGAATATAAAACCTATATTTGCGCCGAAATTCTGGCAGATTCGCTTGCTTTTGAGCCGGTTTTAAGTGCAGAAGGCGTTGATATAGAAGTGAATAATGTCATATTAAAAGTGAACGTACTAAAAAATTAGTGTAGTATGGCAACAAAAAAGAAGGTGGTAAAAGCGGTGAAAAAGCCTGCAAAACCCGTAAAACCTGCAGCCAAAACGCCTGCAAAGCCTGCAAAAAAGGCGGTACCAGCTAAAAAAGCTGCAAAGCCAGCACCTAAAAAAGCGACTAAACCAGTTGCTAAAAAGCCTGCAAAAGCTGTAAAGCCTGCGCCTAAAAAAGTGGTCCCTGTAAAGAAGGTGGCCAAGCCAGTATCAAAAAAAACCATCCCGGCTAAACAACCGGTTGTAAAAGTTATGCCTAAAAAAGTAGAAGTGAAGAAACCTGAAGTTAAGGAAGTTAAAAAAGCCGTAGCCCCTGTTAAATCTACCGCCGATTTAAAAGCTAAAGACATAAAAGTAACGGCTCCAAAACCAGTGGTTATTCCAAAAATAACCACTAAAACAGCCCGCAAATACCAACCAGATTTTACAAAATCGGTATTAGATCAACCTGTACACGACCCCGGAGCTCCTATTGTACGCTATAGCGATGTTGAATTAACTGAGTTTAGAGAGCTGATACAACGCAAACTGGAAGCCGCTAAAAAAGAACTGGCGTATCTGCAGGGTTTAATTACCCGTAAAGACGATACCGGTGGAGATATGGACGATAGCCGCTACATGACAATGGAAGACGGTAGTATGAGTATGGAAAGAGAGCAGCTTAGCCAAATGGCCAGCCGCCAAATTACTTTTATAGACCATTTAGAAAAAGCGCTGATGCGTATTGAAAATAAAACCTACGGCATTTGCCGTGTAACCGGTAAGCTGATTGATAAAGCCCGTTTACGTGCTGTGCCACATGCTACATTAAGTATTGAAGCTAAAATGGGTGGCAGTAAATAGCGCATAAATAACTATAAAAAAAGGAGCATCGCTTATTGCAATGCTCCTTTTTTTATGCAATAAATTTTACTTACCGCACCTCCTGCATATCCACAAGTTTTCTATAGTATCCATTAGCAGCAATCAATTGCTCATGACTGCCTCTTTCTACAATATTACCCTGATGCATTACCATAATTTCATCGGCATGGCGTATAGTGCTTAACCTGTGAGCAATTACAATACTGGTTCGGTTTTGCATCATGTTATTTATAGCATCCTGCACCAGCTTTTCACTTTCGGTATCAAGGGCAGAAGTTGCCTCGTCTAAAATTAACACCGGTGCATTTTTCAAAATAGCTCTTGCTATAGATATGCGCTGGCGCTGGCCGCCGCTTAACTTCACTCCTCTTTCACCGGTTATTGTATTATACCCCTCATCCATTTGTGTTATAAATTCATGCGCATTGGCCACTTTGGCCGCAGCAATTACTTGTTGCTCGGTGGTATTTTCAGTACCAAAAGCTATATTATTATAAATAGTATCATTAAATAAAAAATTATCCTGTGTTACTACGCCAATTAAATTGCGCAGGTCAGTAAGTTCAATCTCACGCAGGCTAATACCGTCTACAGTAATGATACCTTCCTGTATGTCGTAAAACCGGGCAATTAAATCAACCAGTGTACTTTTGCCACTGCCGCTTTGCCCCACCAATGCAATAATTTTTCCTTTGGGTATAATTAAATTAATGTCGGCAAGTACAGTTTTTTGTGCATAGCTAAAATGCAGATTGTTAATGGTAATATTAGTATCAAAACTTTTTTTGGCTACAGGGTTATCGGCATTTTTTACTGTAACCGGTTCATCAACCACACTAAATATTTTTTCGCAGGCAACTATACCTCTTTGCAGGTTGCTGGTGGTTTGAGAAATGTTTTTAAGTGGCTGAATAACCTGCGTATATAATGCGATGTAAGAAATAAACTCGGCACCAGTTAAATCTCCTTTACCATTAAAAACCAGGTAGCCGCCAAAACAAACAAGCGTTAGAGCAGCCACCACTCCCAGCACTTCAGATATGGGTGATGCCAGTTCTTTTCTGCCAAATAATTTTTTACTTATTCTGGAAAAAATACTATTGGTTTCACTAAACCGTGCCTGCATCATTTCTTCTGCTGTAAAACTTTGTATTTGTTTTATGCCACTAAGGCTTTCTTCTGTTTGATTCAGTATTTTACCCATCATATCCTGACTAAAATAATTCAGTTTTTTTAGCCTTCGGGTAAGTGATGTTATTACCACACCGGTAATAGGTAAAAATATAATAGTAAACAGTGTAAGCTGTGGTGAGTAATAAAATAACACTATAAATGAAGCCAGCACCATGAAAGGGTCTCTCAACATTACTTGCAGGGAGTTAACCACTGAGCCTTCAATTTCTGCCACTTCACTCGTCATTACCATAATGGCATCGCTCTTGGGTTTGTTATGATGGTACTGCAATGATTGCTGTAAAAATTTTTGATACAGCGTATTACGTAAACGTTGCATTAGCCGCAAACGCAGCCGCAATATTACCCTTACGGCTAAATACTTAAACAGGTTACTAAAAATAATGCTTATAAATATTATACCACAAACAAAAAACAGTGCCCAAAATTTTCCATAGTCTGTAATTATTGTTGACAGATAATACCGGAAAAGGTCAATAAAATATGTAACGGATAAAACAAAATCAGGCTTTGCTGTTGTTTGTACCGCTTCATCTTTAAACAATAACTGCATTATTGGTATAAGCAGGGTAAAATTTAGCAAACCAAATATTATACCGAGCAATGTGTAAATAATGTATTCGGGTAAAAAGTGGTGCAAAGGGCGGGCAAAAGGCAATAACCGTCTTAAAATCTTCATGCACAGTGTTTGCACAAAAATACTAAATGTATTGCAATAAGCAGGCATGGCTGCAATGCGGCATAGCTATGCTTTTAATTGTGTACGCCCTATTATGTTTTATACGCTGCACCGGTGGCATTATTCTTACATTTGCGCAACACTGTTTTATATGTCTGCCATTAATTGCACACTTTGTATATCTACGTATAATTGGCCATCGGCATTGTCATTATGCCTTAAAAGTGTGTTCAAACAATCTGTGTTGCCCGGCCAAATTATTATTGGCGACGATGGTTCTGGTAACGAAACAAAAGAAGTGATAGCTTCCTTTGCAAAACACTCGCCAGTGCCGCTGATGCATGTGTGGCAGCCAGATAATGGATTTAAGCTGGCAGCAATTCGCAATAAAAGTTTTGTAAAAGCAACAGGCGATTACATAATACAAACAGATGGCGATTTGCTCCTGCATCGTCACTTCATAAAAGATCATTTAAAATGGGCCCGTAAGGGTTGCTTTGTTTCCGCAGGCCGCAGTTTATTATCCCCGGACATAACCGATACTTTGCTTAACCAAAACCATTTTGTTTACCCGCCGCTGTCATCAGTGCAGGTTGCTAAAAAATTCAATGCCCTTCGTTTATTGCCGCTATCTGCCGGCAGTTATTATTTAAACAAGGGTGCGTCAAATTACAAGTTTGTTTTAGGCGCAAATATGGCATTTTGGAAAACTGATATTATAACTGTTAATGGCTACAATGAAGCATTTACCGGCTGGGGTAAAGAAGATAACGAGCTTGCTGTGAGGCTGCAAATGGCCGGTATTAAATTGCGGATGCTGAAAAACGCAGCCGTGGTATGGCACCTGCATCATAAAGAAGCAAACAAAAGCTTTAATGCGCAAAATGAACAGCAGCTTGCAAAAACAATACAAAACAAAACTACCTTTGCTGCAAACGGTTTAAATAAATACATAACAAAATAATTATGCTGGAAGGTAAAAGACAAAAACAGGTGGCTGGCCTGTTAAACGAGGAGCTAAGCGGTATTTTTCAGCGGCTTGGCCTTAACATGATGGATGGTGGTATGGTTTCCATTTCATCAGTAAAAATTACACCCGATTTATTTGATGCCCGTATATACCTAAGTTTTTTTAAAGTGCCCGACACACAGGCCGCACTAAAAAAAGTTGAAGACCGCAGCTGGGAAATTAAACGGGAGCTTACTGAAAAAATACGCCACCAATTGCGCAGTATGCCCAAACTTACTTTTTACATTGATGATACGCTGGAATACGTGGATAAGATTGAAAAGTTATTTAAAGACATAAATAAAGACAAACCGCAATAGTTTGTTGTTTATAGTTTGTTGTGTGTGGTTACAACCGCTGGATTAACAACAAACCATCAACCACAAACCACAAACAAACCATGTACTTAACCTTTGCCTGGAGATATTTTAAAGCAAAAAAAAGCGCCAATGCCATTAACATTATTGCATGGGTAACAGCAGCGGTAATTGCATTTGCCACCTGCTGTCAGGTGTTGGTGCTAAGTGTATTTAACGGATTTGAAGATTTGGTAAAATCGCTGTACTCAAGTTTTTATACTGATGTTAAGATAGTACCTGCAAAAGGAAAAACCATTACACTTACGCCGCAACAAATTGCACAAATTAAACAACAGCCCTTTATACAGGCCGTTTGTATGGAAGCAGAAGAAAAAGCACTCTTACAAAATAACGATGCTGATGGGGCACAAACAATAGTGGCTTTAAAAGGTGTAGATACTAATTACAGTGCTGTTTGTGGTGTTCCCGGCAAAACAATAAAGGGCGTTTTTAACACAGGTACTATTGATGAACCGGCTATTGTAATGGGTGCTGGTATTGAGTACGCAGCGGCAGTAAACCTTAATGCAGCCACCGGCACGCAAATACTTACAGTTATTCTGCCTAAAAAAAATGCTTCCAGTAACGACCCTCTAGAATCCTTAAGTGAAGGAAACGTTACCCCCGCAGGTGTATTTTTTATTCAGCAGGATTTTGATAATAAATACGCCATTACCAATCTTGACTTTGTTAAAAGACAAACAGGCATGACTGCCGATGAATACAGCGCCGCTGAATTGAAGTTAAAGGTAAATACCAATATTAAAACTGCACAACAGCAACTTGCTGCTATTTTAGGAAGCAATTATAAAGTGCAAACTTTGTATGAGCAAAACATGAGCTTATATAACACCATGCGCATGGAAAAATGGGTGATTTATGCTGTTTTCACACTTATACTGATTGTATCTGCCTTTACCATGATAAGCGCATTAACCATGCTGGTGCTGGAAAAACAAAAAGACATAAGTGTACTGCAAAGTATGGGTGCACATACCGGCATGATAAAAAAAATATTTTTAAGCGAGGGCTTATTGCTGGGAACTATTGGTGCAGTTACTGGTATTTTATTGGCTACATTGTTATGCCTGTTGCAATTAAAATTTAAACTAATAAAAATTGGCGGTGGCTCTTTTTTAATTGATTATTTCCCGGTTAAGCTGGTGGCAGCCGATTTTTTATTGGTAGCTGCTACTGCCGGCATTATTGCATTTATTGCGGCGTGGTTTCCTGCACAAAAAGCAAGCAGGCAGCCTTTTGAGCTAAAATAAAAAAGCTGCCTAAAAAAGCAGCCTGGTTATTTTCAATTTCTTTACGTTATTAATAATCACCTAAAGTTTCAGGCAGCTGCGCCAATGCTTTTTGTAATTGTTCATCATTAGGTGCAATACCGTGCCATTCATGGCTGCCTTCCATAAAATCAATACCCTTTCCCATACCAGTTTTCATTAAAATGCAAATGGGCTTACCTTTTCCAATATAGGTTTTTGCATTGTCAAGTCCCGCAACCACTGCATCCATATCATTACCTTCCATTTCAAGCACCTGCCAGCCAAAGGCTTCAAATTTGGCTTTAAGGTTACCCAAGTCCATTACTTTACTGGTAGGGCCATCAATTTGCTGACCGTTAAAGTCAATGGTAGCAATATAATTATCTACTTTTTTATGTGCTGCAAACATTATTGCTTCCCAGTTTTGTCCTTCATCCAGTTCTCCATCCCCATGTAAAGAGTATACAATACTGCTGTCGTTATTTAATTTTTTTGTAAGTGCGGCACCCAGTGCCACACTCATGCCCTGCCCCAAACTGCCACTTGCAATACGAATACCCGGCAAATGCTCATGTGTAGTAGGATGGCCCTGCAGCCTGCTGTTTAATTTTCTAAAAGTAGCCAGTTCATTCACAGGAAAATAACCGCTTCTTGCCAAAACGCTATAAAAAACAGGCGAAATATGCCCGTTACTCAGAAAAAAAACATCCTCGCCTGCTGCATCCATATTAAAAGCAGGGTCATGCTTCATTATTTTAAAGTAAAGGGCTGTTAAAAAATCAGTACATCCCAGTGAGCCACCAGGGTGGCCACTTTGTACGCCATGTACCATCCGTACAATATCTCTTCTCACTTGTGAGGCTGTTTCTTTTAATTTTTCGGTAGTCATCGCTATTAAATTAAAACAATTATCAATTTTAAAAGTGATGCAAACCTACTTTAAAAATGGCTAATGTAAAAACTTAAAAACCTTTAGTAATTAAAGAGTTAATAATAAGTTCATAATTTAAACGTTACTTAGCAGTACATATGTTCCCTTATGGCAAAGCTATTTTATCTATCTGGGCAACCTTTTATTAAAACCAGGGGTCTGAATGTGAAAATGTTATTAAGTATTTTGGGGTAAATATTAGGTTTGCTTACAACATATTTAATACTTTTGCAACAATTCATAACCAACAATTATTATCAATTACCCTTAAAGTAAACTAATGGATAATATTTTATTGAGTGCGGCGCTTGCTTTTCTCATTACTTTTTTTGCAATACCTGTTATAATACAAATTACTAAAAGCAAAAAACTGTTTGATGAGCCTGATGAACGCAAGGTTCACAAAACTGTAATACCAACCCTTGGCGGCGTAGGTATTTTTGCTGGGTTTATAGTAGCTACTTTAATGGGGGTACCATCAAGCTATACTAATGAGCTGCAGTATTTTGCAGCAGCATCTATTGTGATATTCTTTTTAGGTTTAAAAGATGACATTCTGATTTTATCTGCCAGCAAAAAATTTATTGGACAGCTATTAGCAGCCGGCATTATTATTAAGTTTGGTGGCATTCATCTAAATAATATGCATGGTTTTTTGGGTATTGATGAAATACCAAGAGTAGCCAGCATTGTTTTAACCATATTTACCATTATTGTAATCACCAATTCGTTTAATTTAATTGATGGCGTAGATGGTCTTGCCGGAAGTTTAGGTGTTTTAACCACATTAGTTTTCGGCACTTATTTTTACTTAGCCGGTCAGCTTACTTATGCAGTAATGGCTTTTGCACTTGCTGGCAGCACCATTGGGTTTTTAATTTACAATTTTTCGCCTGCAAAAATATTTATGGGTGATACAGGTTCGCTTTTACTGGGCCTGATAAACTCAATTTTAGTAATTAAATTTATTAATATTGCCGGCAACCCTGCAGTTAAAGTACCCTTAGAAGCTGCCCCGGCTATTGGCTTTGCAATATTAATGATTCCATTGTTTGACACACTGCGGGTGTTTACTTTACGTATACTGGACCGCCGCAGTCCTTTTAGCCCCGACAGAACGCATGTACATCATTTTTTACTGGATATTGGTTTTAACCACCGCATGATTACACTTACCTGCGTGGGTGTAAATATACTTTTTATTGCCGCTGCTTATTTTCTGCGCCACATGGGCACCACCGCAGTTTTAAGCATATTGCTTTCGGCAGCATTTATCTTAATTGGCATTTTATATTACAGCAGGCCTAAAGCAAAAATCACAAATATTAGTAAAAAGCCACTAAACAATACATCGCTGCTAAAACCTCAAAAAATATTTACGCTGGCCCAGGAAGCTGTGGAAGCTGATTAAATTTAAAATGATTATAAAAAAAGCGCCGTTTGCCAATGGCGCTTTTTTTATAGCTTTGCGGCACAAATAATAATACTTATGGCAGAAGAATCAGATAAAATAATAAGCGATACAGATGCGGCTATGACTAAAGCCATTAATCACCTGGAAACAGAGCTGGTTAAAATAAGAGCCGGAAAAGCCAGTCCCGCTATGCTTGATGGAATTATGGCGGATTATTACGGCAATCCCACGCCAATTAATCAGGTGGCAAATGTTTCTGTGCTGGACGCAAGAACCATCACGGTACAACCATGGGAAAAAAATATGCTGGTTGTAATAGAAAGGGCCATTGGTGCTGCAAATATTGGCATCAATCCACAAAATGATGGTGTGTCTATACGGCTTTTTTTACCGCCCCTAACCGAAGAAAGAAGAAAAGAGCTGGTGAAGAAATGTAATGCCGAGGGAGAACATGCAAAAATTGCAGTAAGAAACATCCGTCGTGACAGTATTGAGCACATAAAAAAACTACAAAAAGACGGGCTGAGCGAAGATGCTGCTAAAGATGCCGAAACTAATATACAGGATACCACTAACAAATATATTTCGTTAATAGAAAAGCATTTGGCAGCAAAAGAAAAAGAAATAATGGCTGTTTAATATTCTGCTCTTTTTAAAAGTAATTATGAATTCTGCAAGGGAAACATGGTTTTTATTGCTTTCAGTGCCTTTTTATATAATTGTAATTGGCGCAGAAATTTTGCTAAGCAACTGGCAGCACAAAAAATTTTATTCCCTTAAAGAAACATTGTGGAATATTTACCTGATGCTTATTAATGCAGGACTTGATGTTTTACTGCGGTGGTTATTTTATATAAGCGTATTAACATGGTGCTACAACCACCAGTTTTTTAAAATTGAAGCCGCCTGGATGTATTGGTTTACATTATTTATACTGGAAGACATCGCTTTTTACTTTGAGCACAGGGTTGATCATTATTGCCGCATTTTTTGGGCAGTGCATGTTACCCACCATTCATCAGAAGAATTTAATTTAAGTACCGGGTTCCGCTCCTCGGCATTGCAGCCTGCCTACCGCTTTATTTATTTAATGCCGCTGGCCTTAATGGGCTTTCATCCGCTGGATATTGTTTTTATGTATAGCCTAACCCAAACTTATGGTATACTGGTACACACACAATACATCAACAAAATGCCCCGCTGGTTCGAAGCTGTTTTTGTAAGCCCCAGCCACCACCGGGTACACCACGCCAGTAATATTATCTACTTAGATAAAAACATGGGCATGTGCCTTATTGTTTGGGATAAAATTTTTGGCTCTTTTCAAGAAGAACTAAAAGAAGAACCTGTGAAGTACGGCCTTACAAAGCCAGTAGAAAATCACAGCCATCCACTACGTATTATTTTTCATGAGTGGCAAAATATTAGTACCGACCTGAGGAAAAAAACAACGTTTGCCACAAAACTTAAATACCTGTTTATGCCACCCGGCTGGAGCCACGATGGCAGCAGTAAAACTTCGGCGCAATTAAGAAAGGAATTAAAGTAGTTACTCCCTTGTTTTGCGGTTTGCCACATACACCCCTAATAAAATTAAAGCCAGGCAAAGCACCTGCTTCCAACCTACATCTTCCTTATATACAACACCCCAAACAATTGCCACCACAGGTATGCCATAGGTAACCATTGATGCAAAAACTGCCCCTGCTCTTTTTACCAGCATATAAAAAATTATTGAGGCAACCGCCGTGCCCATAATACCCAATATAGCAGCAGCACCCGTGCTCCACAACACATTTTTTTGTGTAAGCGGCATACTAAAATACCCTGTGGCTGCCAGCACTGCCAAAGCCGGTATTGCATTTAAAGTAAGTGCCACTGCGGCAATTTGTAAAGAACCAATATTATGCAAATGCTTATGCACCATATTTACATTAATGCCATAAAATGCGGTAGCCAAAACAACATAACTTATATAAATCAGGTTTTGGTTTTCCAGCATATGGCCTTTGCTGAGCAATAAAAAAATACTGCCCGTAAAAGAAATAGTAATGCCCAGTATTTTATTGGTGGATGTTTTGTTGTTGAAAAACAATGCACCGGTAATTATTACAAATATGGGGGTTAATGAATTTAATGTGCCCGCCAATGCGCTGTCAATACCTTCTTCGGCAATACAGAATAAATACGCAGGCAATAAACTGCCCAAAAGGCCCGAAAGAAAAATTATACTGATTTTATTTTTAGGTATTTGACCGAAACATTTTATGGCAGTTGGCAACAGCACTACACCAGAAAAAACAATACGAAGCGATGCTACCTGATAGGCTGAAAGGTTTACCAAGCCCTCCTTCATTAAAATAAAACTGCTGCCCCATATTATGGACAGCGTTATAAAAATTAGCCAGTTTACTAAGCCTTTGTTCACATTTTAAAATTAAGGGGCAAAGGTGCCGGAATTAAATGAGATAAATAAAGAAGAAATGCAGCCTCAGTATTTTCCCATGTATTTAAAAAAATTCTACAAAAGTTTGAAATACATCAACAAAACAATACTTTTGGCAACCTTAACCTCATCTTGTGATTAATTAATAACTATTTTTTAAAACTTAAAAAAACTTACAATCATGGGATTTATCAAAAATTTTAAAGCTTTTGCTACAAAAGGAAATTTGGCTGATACCGCTATCGCCTTTTTAATGGGTACTGCTTTTGGAAAAGTTGTGTCTTCGTTTATTGATGGATTAATTTCTCCAATTTTGGGAATTTTAACCGGAGGTACTAATTTTAAAGAGTTGAAATATGTTTATAAAGCTCCAACTGTTGTAGACGGAAAAGAAGTTGCTGGTAGCGGTGTAGTTTTTAATTATGGCAATTTTATAACAGAAACTATTAGCTTCTTACTGGTGGCTGTAGTTTGTTATTTGGTTATTAAAGCTGTACTTAAAAAAGATCCTAATGCAGCACCTGCACCTTCAGCAACAGAAACATTATTGGCTGAAATAAGAGATTCACTTAAAAAATAATTATTCTCCATACAACCTTATAACAGCATTGCTTGTCTTAGCGGCAGCAATGCTTTTTTATTATTCAAACTTTAATTTATGAAAAGGATTTTATTAAGTGCAGCAGCCGCTCTGGCCATAGTTACTGCACAGTCTCAAGATGCAACTGTAAAAGAATTACAAGGCGCTGCAAGCAAAGAAGTTAAAAGTGCCGAAAAAGATGGCTGGAAAAAAGGAGGTGTTTTTTTGTTAAATGTTAACCAGGGCAGCCTTAGTAACTGGGCCGGTGGCGGCGAGCAAAATACACTGGGTATAAACGGTATTTTAAATTACGCAGTTAACTACCGCAAAGGCAAAAACACCTGGGATAATTATTTTGATATTGCACTGGGCATGCAAAATGCCACCAGTTATAATAAATTTCGTAAAACAGACGACCGGTTTGATTTTACCAGTAAGTACGGTTATCAGGTAAGTAAAAAATGGTATGCTACCGCATTAACCAACTTTAACACCCAGTTTTTAGAAGGGTACGATTATGGCACTGTAACCAACACCAAAATTTCTAACTTTTTAGCTCCAGGCAAATTGCTAGTTTCTTTGGGTATGGATTATAAACCCAACGACAATTTCTCCGTATTTATTTCTCCATTAACAACAAGGTGGGTGTTTAAAAGTGACGCAGATTTTTTAAGCCAGCCTAAATTTGGTGTATTAGCCGGTAAAAAAGTTAATAACGAACTGGGCGCTTATTTAACTGCCAAATACAATAAACCACTTAACAAATGGGCAACTTATACCACCCGTTTAGACCTTTTCAGCAATTATAAAAGAAACCCACAAAATATGGATGTATTCTTTACCAACCTGTTAAGCCTTAAGTTTAACAAATGGCTGGCCACTAATATTAGTGTTGATGTGGTATATGACGATGATGTAATTAAAAAGACCCAGTTAAAAGAGATTTTAGGCATTGGCCTTACTGTAAAATTGTAAGCCAAATGTGGAATAACGGCCTCGGCTGCTAACACTTTTATTAATACATTTGCCATCTCCCGAAAATTTTCGGGAGATTTTTTATTAAACAGCACTTATGAGTAACACCGCATCATACCAAATAAAGCTGGCCGAGTTTGAAGGCCCCTTTGATTTGTTGTTATTTTTTATTGAAAGAGATGAGCTGGACATCTATAACATTCCTATTACTAAAATAACCAACGATTTTTTAGATTTTATACATACCGGAGAAAAGCTGAATATAGAGCTGAGCAGTGAGTTTATTTTATTTGTAAGCACACTAATGCGTATTAAAGCTAAAATGCTGATACCTCGTAAAGAACTGGATGCCGCAGGCAATGAAATTGACCCAAGGCAGGAGCTGATTGATAAAATTTTAGAGTACAAGAAATTTAAAGAAGCCAGCGCTAAAATGGCCGAAATGGAAGCCCTGCGTATGATGATGGTAAAAAGGGGCAACCTGCAAAAAGAACTGATTGCTATTGGTGAAGAAGCCGGCGAAGGCACAGAAATACAGGCTGTAACGCTGTTTAAATTAATGAAGGCGTTTGAACGTGTGGTGGCAAAGCTGCAGGAACGTAATAATAAACCAGTGCATACCGTAGTACAGTATAATTATACTATGGAAGGCAGCAGGGAATATATGCATAATATTTGCCGCACAGAAAAGACGCTTTCCTTTGAAAAAATATTTGAAGCATGCGATAACCGCATACATGCATTGTTTTTGTTTTTAAATATGCTGGAGATGACACAGGCCCGATACATTACATTATTAATTGGCGAAGGCCGTAATAATTTTATTGTTGAGTGGAACGAAAACCGGGAAGAAGAAGTGGCCGGACAGGCACCAGAAATTGCCACTACAGTTTGGAACTAATTTTAATCCCCTTTTTGCAAAGGGGATTTTTTACACCTGAAACCACCGCAATATTGTCAGTTTTACCTTTTGGCATTTATTTTGATGTTTAAACATTGAATTTAAACTTGTCAAACTTAAAAAAACGAAACATCATGAAAACAACATTATATAAAGCAGCCGACAGAGGCAGTGCAGATTATGGCTGGTTAAAACCAAATTACTATTTCAGCTTTAGCCAGTATCATAATCCGCAAAAAATACATTTTGGTTTGCTGCGTGTGTTAAACGATGATTTTGTGGCAGGTGGCGGTGGCTTCCCCACTCATCCGCACGACAATATGGAAATTGTAACCATCCCGTTTACCGGCGCATTACAACATAAGGACAGTACCGGCGGGCAAGGCATTATAAAAGCAGGCGATGTACAAATAATGAGTGCAGGCAGTGGAGTACAACATTCTGAAGCCAATGCTTCAGCAACAGACCCGGTTACATTGTTTCAAATTTGGGTTTTTCCTAAAGAAAGAAATATAAACCCACGGTACGACCAGCGCAATTTTGATATAAATGAAAGAACAAACAACTGGCAAACCGTAGTTTCGCCAGTTGAGGCTGACAATGCACTTTGGATAAACCAAAACGCAAAATTTTCGCTGGTAAAATTAGAAGCAGGAAAAAACATCGAGTATAACAATGCATTTAAAGGCAACGGCGTTTTTTTAGTAAACATTAGCGGTACTGCAATTGTGCAGGATGTTACACTTACTAAAAGAGACGCAGTGGGAATAGAAGCTGCAGATACTTTTACAGTAATGGCTACAGAAGACACAGAGTTGCTGGCTATAGAAATACCTATGTATTAAAAAACAATAAGCCCGCAGATTACGCTGATATCGCAGAAAAAAAATTTTTTTTGTGTCAGATGTTTCCAACCTTTAAAAGGCAGGAAACATTATCCTATAACGCTTCTGCGATATCTGCGGGCAACTTTAATAATAAATGGAAAGTAGTATTGGCTTCTCAGCATCATCAATATACTTTGCCAATTGTGTAAGAAATGCCGGTGCCACAGTGGGGCAGCCCTGGCTTTCGCAAATAGGAAAAGGTGCTGTTGCTGAATTGGGCACACACTCATGAGCATGCAGTACTACAAACCGGTTATAAGCATTGCTGTTGGTGGCATCTAAACCATACAGTTTATAAGCCAGCCCAAATTTTCCTTTATACGAATTACCAATTTTATATTTTCCAAGTGATGTGCACAGGCTGCCCTCAGTATTAGAAAATTGAATGTTGCTGCTGTTGCTTTTGCCACTGCCGTGTGTAACCAGTCCCGTTAGTTCAACAGAATCCCTTTCAAGGTTATAAACAAAAAAACGGCTTTTTCCAGAAGCTATTTTCATGTCTGCTAAAAAACAGTATTGTGTATTGTAATTATTAGCTCCTGCATATTTACTAATAGTGGCTGCATGGCTTATTACACGTTGTTTTACTTCAGCATCCAAATCGGCCTTCTTTATGGCAAATGTCGTAACAGTTACATGCTTGTTAAACTTAGTTTTATACCAAAAGAAATACGCCAGCGCACTCAGGCTGACACAAAACAGCAGTGCTGTAAAAAATAATCGCATAAAAATTTTAGTTGGGTAAGCGGTGACACCTTTTGAAAAGGTGTCACCGCTGTTGTAATATATTTGCATGGAGTTGTTGGGCTTTGATGCCACACCTGTGTGTTTCCATAAAAGTAAATAGAAGGATGTTAAGGAAAATTGAAAAGAACATTCATGAAGGATGAGAGAGAAGGGAAATTTGTGATGTACTTTTTATCAAGTGCACCAGCCATCTCAAATAAATTTCCTGTACTTGATTTACACAAAATTGCCTTGTAAAAACTTAGTTTACTGCTGTTTTTATAATGCCCTGTGGGCCATTATAATGGCTGTATTGCAGCAATAATACCATGTAAAAAACGTTTCATCTTAGTTTAATGTATACCGTTATAAACCAACCATCCGTAACTGTTTGAAAATGAGATGAAAAATAAATTTACCTGCTATATTTTACTGCAACTTTGTATTTCGGCACTTGCAACTGCCCAAATTACTGGCTCTGTTTTCAGAGATTATAACAGCGATGGTGTAAAGGGTACAACTGCGCCAAATATTGATAATGGCGTAAGAGGCGTTACAGTAAACGCATACAATAATACCAACACACTTATAGCTTCGTATACATCTGGCGCCAATGGCATTTATAATATTCCGGCAACAGGAATATATAATGGAACACCAGGTTCCAATACCGGCAGTGTAGCTGCCGGAACTGCCGTTCGTTTAGAATTTGTGTTACCCACCACAAGCAGCAGTGCCGAAGCGCCATTAAGAGATACTGACTATTCATCGGGAGGCGCAGGCAGTTATGGAAGTGCGGTGCAGTTTGTAAATGGTGGGGCCACTAATGTTAACTACGCAATAAACAATCCTGATGACTACACAGGAAATAATAACCCATATGTGTTAGTGCCAAAATTTGTAAATGGCACTTACAATAATGCCACATCGGGTGCCTTGCCAAGTATTTTTTCCTTTCCCTATAATAATACGGGTAATGCAGATGGTATTAGCAATCCTCCATTTACCGCAGCAACAACTTTACAAACCGGCTCCATTTGGGGTATGGCCATTAAACGAAATACCAAAACAGCGTTTGCAGCCGCAGTGCTGCGGCGCTTTACAGGCTTTGGTCCCTTAGGCATTGGAGGTATTTATAAAATTGATCTTACTAATCCTGCCGCTACTACAGGTGCCGCACCATACATTGATGTTAAAACTATTGGCATACCTGTAGGTAATGACCCCCGTGATAATACATCATGTGATTCGCTGGCGACAGATAAAAACTGGCCATCGCATGATTCCACCGCAGCAGAAAATATTGGTAAAATAGGCTTGGCAGATATTGATTACGATGAACGAAGAAATACTTTATGGCTGATTAATCTTGCAGACAGAAAGTTGTACGGAATTAATAACGTTAATCCTGCTGTAACACCCACCGCTGCAGATGTGTTGGGTGGCTATCAAATAGATTTACCAGCAGGTTATACCATTACTGATGGTGTGCTGCGTCCATGGGCTTTAAAAGTTTATCGTGGCTATGTTTATGTAGGTGCCGTAGCATCTGGCGAGCTGGCATCTTCGCCATGGCGATATAATATTGTGAGGGGTTATGTTCTTAAGTTCGATCCAAATAATCCTGCCGCAGGTTTTTCTGTGGTAACCGATTTTGCATTTGATCATCCTATGGCCAGTTATGCTGGCTATGCAGTTTACGTAAATTACTGGAGCAACTGGCTAAACGGTGCTACCCAGTCTTATGCGCATTTTAATACGCCACAGCCTATTTTTAGTGATATTGAATTTGATACAGATGGATCAATAATTGCAGGTATAATGCCTAGGCAGGGCTTACAAAGAGGCAGCAAAAACTACAATGACAAAAGCTGCACTTCTTTAGCAATGGATGAAGGGTCTAGTGAAGGAGATATAATTCGCTTTTGTAAAACAACGGGCGGAGGATATGTTAAAAGCGGCCAGGGTGGTTGCACCACCACTATACCCGCCACTAATTTATTTTACTACGACCATGATAACAATGCAGCCACTCCAGATGTTCCTGCCCTTGAATATTACTGGGGTGAACATGGACCAACAAATAACGATGGAACCGGATTTAACGAAACAGCTATAGGCAGCCTGTTGTTAGTTCCCGGCAGCGGGCAGCTAATGTCAACAACTATAGATGCCAACAACTGGCATTCCAATGGCATACTTACCCTTAACAATACCAACGGCGGTGCCGACAACAGGTATAATATTTATTACACCGATTACAGCACCGGCACCATTCCTCATGCTATGGCCAAGTCTGTTGGTTTGGGTGATATAGAATTTTTAGCCAGTATGCCCTCTATAGAAATTGGCAACAGGGTTTGGAATGACAGTGATTACGATGGAATACAAGATGCCGGCGAGCCCGGTTTTGCCGGCGTGGAAGTGGAACTGCTTAACAGTGGCGGTACTATCATTGCAACCGTTGTAACAAATACCAATGGCAACTATTATTTTTCCAGCGCAAGCGGTGTAAACACTACTGGTATTGCCTATAACTTAGCCATTTTACCCAATGTTGTATATACGGTAAGAATAAAGGGAAATGTTACTGGTGCTAACTGTATTCTTGGAAACAGCGGTTTAACCATCAGCGATTTTATAAGCCTGAGCAATGTTGTGGGCGCTGGCGAAGCCGACTGGAGCGACAACGATGGTATAATAACACCGGGCATGCGATATCAGGCCACCATTACAACAGGCCGCTACGGTCAAAACAATCATTCAGTAGATTTTGCTTTTACTTCCCTGAATATATTGCCGGCCTCACAACTGGAATTTAAAGCCGTAAAGGCTGATGGCTATGCCGACCTTACCGTTAGTATTAAGCAACCATTAAATGATAACAGGTACGATATTGAACGCAGCACAGATGGCATTAATTATAAACTGCTTGCCTTAATACTTAACAACACTGCGCAGCCCATAAAATATAAAGATGCTGCTGTTAACCTTAGCAGCACTTACTACTACCGTATTAAGCAAACTGATGCCACTGGAACAACTGCTTATTCAGCGGTACAAAAAGTAGTTTTTAACAACAGTGGTACCATTGATATTTACCCTGTGCCTGCAAATAATTTTATAACATTGGCAATAGAAAAACCAGCACTGCACAAAAAACTGGTGGTGGATATTTACAACAGTGCAGGCAACAAAGTGTACTCAAAAATAATAACGGCAGTTGCCGCTGCCACTACGCTGGATATAAGCAAGCTTGACATTGGTTTTTACCAGTTACGTATTGCAAACAGCACAGGTGTAGTTTTAAAAAATCAGAAGATTACCATTGTAAGGTAAAAAAGACAGCGTTTTTA
>JAGVCC010000433.1 GCA_020059395.1 Chitinophagales bacterium
TAATGCTGCTCATTTAAAAACGTCTGTATCCCTTTATAGTAAAGGCTTTGCGCTAATTTCTTAAAAAAACATTAAAACTTGTGTTGATGATGTTAAAAAGTAAATACGGTTTTGGCAACAAGTGTTAAGCAGGTATAAACTATCTTTATAAGGAATGAATTATCTGGCACATGCAAGACTCTCTTTTAATATACCCGGTGTACTCACGGGCAATATGATAAGCGATTTTATAAAAGGGAAAAAGCAATTTGATTATCCGGCTGCCATTCAAAAAGGGATACAACTGCACCGATCTATAGATACATTTACTGACAGTCACCCTGTTACATTGCAAATGAAAGAATACTTCAGGCCGCATTACCGCTTATATGCCGGCGCTTTTTGTGATGTGATATACGATCATTTTTTAGCAACAGATTTAAATGAATTTGAAAGCGATGATGCACTGAAAAGTTTTGCCGTAACTGTTTACAGTCAGCTTGATGCACATGAACCAATACTGCCTGACTATTTTAGAAAAATGTTGCCTTATATGAAAGCGCAGAACTGGCTGTTCAATTATAAAAGCCTTTTGGGCACTAAACAAAGCCTGCAGGGGCTGGTCCGCCGTTCAAAATACTTAACCGAAAGCGATACTGCATTTGAAATTTTTAATACTGAATACACACAGCTGCAGCTTTTATATAAACAGTTTTTTCCAGCAATAAAATTGTTTGCCGCACATCAATTACAACTTTAACTAATTACGGCTTTCAGTATCTTTGATAAAATAGTTTTTTATGAAGCAATCAGTAATAGGATTTGTTTTTTCGGTATTTATTTGTGCAACTGTCTCTGCACAAACAAAACTGCCTGCAGTTGATAAATCACCCATGGATATGAGTTACTATCCCAATGGTTACCCGGTTTCTAAAATTCAGGATAAGCCAACTGAACCTTTGCTGGCAAGGGTTATTTACAGCCGGCCTGCAAAAAATGGCCGTGCCGTTTTTGGAGATTTACTGGAGTATGGTAAAGTGTGGCGGCTGGGTGCTAATGAAGCAACTGAAATTGAGTTTTACCAAAATGTAAAAGTAGGCGGAACAAAACTTAAGAAGGGCCGTTATACTATGTACTGCATTCCTTATGCTGATAAATGGACAATGATAATTAATAAAGACACCGATACCTGGGGATCTTTTAAATACGACATTAAAAAAGATGTAGCCAGAACTAATGTGACAGTACAAAAACAAACTGAAGCAACTGAAGCTTTTTCCATGACCTTTGAAAAAGCTGCTGGCGGTGCAAACTTAATTATAGCCTGGGATGATGTTAAAATAAGTTTACCCATTAGTTTATAACGTCATTCTGCATGAATACAGTAAAATTTGTAACGCTTCTTTTAGCTGGTGGCTGCGTTTTCTTTTCCTGCAAGCAGGATAGAAAGCCAAGCAGCCCCATAGTTATAGCACCCGCAGCAATACCTAACCAAATTAACGAACCTGCCAATCAATATGCCGAGGTTGATAAATCACCTGTTGATATTAGTTACTACCCCGTAAATTACCCTAAGCAATTAATGGAAGGTAATGACTCTGCCACTTTAACTGCAAGAGTTATTTACAGCAGGCCACATAAAGCAAACCGTAAAATTTTTAGTGCTGATGGTCCGCCAAAATCAATTTTACAATATGGCGATTACTGGCGGCTGGGCGCCAATGAGGCCACAGAAATTGAGTTTTTTAAGCCGGTATCAGTTAATGGGCAAAAAATTTTAAAAGGCCGTTACGTTATTTACTGTATTCCTTATGCTGATAAATGGGTAATTGTTTTAAACAGTAATTTATTTTCATTCGGTCTGCATCAGGATGAAGCTAAGGACGTAATTAAAATGGAAATACCTGTACAACAAACAGAAAACGACATAGAATATTTTACTATGGTTTTTCAAAAGTCTGCCGCGGGGGCTAATTTAATTATGGCCTGGGGTAATTTAAAAGCAAGCCTGCCATTTTCTTTTTAATTACTCACTGCATTTATTGCAGCATATATCTCTATATTTGGTGTAATACTATGTGCGGCATTTCAGGAATACTATCTGCAGAAAAAGAACAGCTTAATTTTTATCCTTTAAAAAAAATGCTGCAAACCCTTGTGCACCGTGGGCCAGATGGTGAGGGTATTTGGCAAAACGATGCTAAGGATGTACTGCTGGGCCACCGCCGCCTTGCGATTATTGATTTAAGTAATGCTGCAGCACAGCCCATGCGTTATCTAAACCGTTACACCATTATACATAATGGTGAAATTTATAACTACAAAGAGCTGCGTACATTTTTACAGCAACACGGTTATACTTTTAAATCGCAGGGTGATACAGAAGTGATACTGGCCGCATACGATTTTTGGAAAGAGCGCTGCCTGCAGCATTTTGACGGTATGTTTGCCTTTGCCATTTGGGATGAAAAGGAACAACAACTTTTTGCAGCACGTGACCGCTTTGGCGAAAAGCCATTTTACTATTTTGAAAATGACCAGTATTTTTTGTTTGCAAGTGAGATGAAAGCCCTTTGGGCAGCCGGCGTTGAAAAGGAAGCTGAAGAAAAAATGCTGCTGAATTATCTGGCATTGGGCCATGTGCAAAATGCAGCAGATAAGGAATATACTTTTTATAAAAACATTTGGGCGTTGCCACCTGCGCATTATTTAAAATATACGCCTGCATTAAAAAAATTATCATTAAAAAAATACTGGCATTTAAATAAAGAAAAGCAAATTGATATAACGCCTGACGAAGCTATGGAAGAGTTCGGTGCTTTACTGCAGCACTCCGTAAATAACCGCCTGCGCAGCGATGTTGCTGTTGGCACCAGTCTTAGCGGTGGATTAGACAGCTCTTCAATTGCAGCTCTTATAAATGAAAATACTGGTGGGCAAAAAACATTTTCGGCGGTATTCCCAGGTTTTAATAAAGATGAATCACCTTACATAAAGTTACTTTCTCAAAAATTAGAAATAGAAAATTATACTACTGCACCCGATGCTGTTTCGCTTTTAAAAACATTTACTGATTTATGTTATCATCAGGAAGAACCGTTTACTTCCAGCAGCATATTTGCACAATACAAAGTGTTTGAGTTGGCAAAGCAGCACAACGTAACGGTTTTACTGGACGGGCAGGGTGCAGATGAGGTTTTAGCAGGCTATAACAGGTATATACGCTGGTATTTACAAGACTTATTAACACACAAATATGCAGGCGAACGTAATAAAGCCATAAATGCACTGCGGCAAAATCAAATTCCATTTAATTGGGGCATTAAAAATTATGCCGCCGCTTTTTTACCAATGCACACCGCCATGTTTTTAGAGCGGCGGGAGTATTACCAGATACTGCACCAGCCTGATATTAATCCTGATTATTTAAAACAACATGTAAGGGGTAAAGAGTGGGAGGGTATTCATAAAGCACCGGTAACAAAGCTTAATGATATATTACATTACAATGTTACAGAGTTTGGGCTGGAAGAGCTGCTGCGTTATGCTGACCGAAACAGCATGGCCCATGGTAGAGAAGTACGGTTGCCATTTTTAGACCATATGCTTGTGGAATTTATATTCTCACTGCCATCAACTATGAAAATTAACGGCGGCTACACTAAATGGCTGCTGCGCAAAACCATGGATAAAAAACTACCCAATGAAATAGTATGGCGGAAAGATAAAGTTGGCTACGAGCCGCCGCAAAAACAATGGATGGAAAACTCCTTAATGCAGGAATATATACAGGCCACTAAACAAAAGCTTGTAGATAAAGGCGTGCTGCACCCCAAAGCACTCCACAAAAAAATTGTTGCTAAAGAAGCTGTAGCTGCCAATAACTACGACTGGAGATATTTATGCGCTGCACAGTTTTTATAGATTTATTTTGTCACCTTTGCCTTGAAATAAATTTACTTGTAAATGAAGCCAGCTACAAAATTTGTACACGCCGGTATGGAGCCAGACCCGAGCACCGGAGCAATAATGACCCCTATTTACCAAACCAGTACTTATGTGCAGGAAGCACCTGCCACACATAAAGGCTATGAATATGCCCGCAGCCAAAACCCCACCCGTACTGCTTTAGAAAAAGCCTATGCCGAAATTGAAAATGCCAAA
>JAGVCC010000437.1 GCA_020059395.1 Chitinophagales bacterium
TGTTTTGTGGTAACAGATGCAGCGATGATATTTTTTATTTTTTCAATCATAATTTTTAATAGACAATTCTGTAATGTTCAATATTGGTATGTCTTTGAACCGAGCGTGGCAACGATGCTGCCATGAAAAACAAATGCTGGTAACAAAAGTCGTCTTCACTTTAATCTCCGCCGGTTCCCCCTTCAGGGGGCGGAGGGGGTTATTGGCTCTTCCAACTGGTTAACCCATACTTTGTAAACGAATATTTTTTTACCTGCCCGCCAAAGTTATTTAAAGTATTAATAACAGCATAACGGGTGTTGCCGGGGCAATAAAAAATCATAAAACCGCCGCCGCCTGCACCGCTTATTTTTCCTCCTGTGGCACCAGCTGTTTTTGCAGCATTATAAATACTTTCTATTGTACTGTTGGAAATATTGTGCGCCATCAACCGCTTTTGCTGAAAACCATAATCTAAAATTTCTCCAATTTCGTTCAGCCTGCCACGCAGCAATGCTTCTTTCATCATTTTTGCCTGCTCTTTTAACTGATGCATGGCTTCAATACTCTTTTCATTTTTGCTGTTTACGTTACTTACCTGTTCTTTAATAATTTCGGCGCTTTCCCGGGAAGTATCAGTAAAATATAAAACGAGGTTGTTTTCCAGTTCATGCAAATATTCAGGCTTAATACGCAAAGGGTTTACCACCACTTTATCATTGCCATAAAACTCCATAAAGTTTACACCGCCAAATGTGGCTGCATATTGGTCTTGTTTTCCACCGGCTAACTGTAAATCGTTTCGTTCAATGGCATACGCATATTGTGCAGCGTCGTATTCGCTCAGTGGCAGTTTCAACATTTCAATAAAAGCGCCGAGTATGGCCACCACCAAAGTTGATGAAGTGCCCAAACCGGAGCCTGCAGGGGCGTCCACAAAAGTTGATAAACGAAAACCATTTTGTATAAGCCCGTAATCTTTTTGTATGCGGTTGTACACACCTTTTAATAGATTGAGTGTGCCGTCAATAGGCAGTTCTTTATTCCAGTCAAAGCTTTGTTGTTCGTTACGGTCAAGTGCTTCAACAATAATTTTATTTTCTGCTAAGGGTTCAATACTGGCATAGGCCGACAAAGAAATGGTGGCATTTAAAATAGCGCCGCCATACAAATCGCTGTAAGGGCTAACATCGGTGCCGCCGCCGGCAAGGCCAATACGAAGGGGTGCTTTGCTTCTGTAAATCATGCGCAAAATTAATTGTGCGGCAATTTACTTACTATTAGCAACATCAAAGATGGTTTCTGTTAATTTAGCCCAGCTCAGTTTCTTTTTTTCTTCCACCAGATGCGGCGTAAAATGGGCTTCGCCTTTTGCAAAGTATTCTTCAATTTTTTGTGCAATGGCTGCAGGGTTTGGCTCAGCAACCAAACCCACTTTATCATGTGGCACTAAAGATGGCAGGCCGCCTACATTGGTAACCACCATTGGTTTTTCAAAATGATAGGCAAGGGGAGTAACACCGCTTTGTGTGGCATTGCGGTAAGGCTGTACCACCACATCGGCAGCACACAGGTAGTATTTTACTTCGCTGTCGGGTATAAAATCGGTACGTAAAATCAACTGGTCTTTTATGCCCAATTGCTCAATTTGTTCATCGTAGGGTTTGCGGTCTTCGTAAAACTCACCGGCCACTAATAATTTTATATTGGTGTGTTTCAGCAATGGCATGGCTTCAAATAATACATCAAGTCCTTTGTAATTGCGTATGAAACCAAAGAACAAAATGATTTTATCGTTGTTACTGATACCTAAAAAACTCCTTGCTTCGGCAGTGCTTATTTTTTCTCCAAAATTATCATACAGCGGATGCGGTACTGCTTTGGCAGGTTTTGTTTGTGTGAACAAACGTAAATCGCTCAGCACTTTTTCGCTCATGGTTATAAAACCGTCAATAGGTTTTATAAAATATTTGGTAAAGGGTTTGTCGCCAAAACGTTTTTCATGCGGAATTACATTATCAGCAATGCAAACCACTTTGGTGTGTTTGTTTGCTTTTGCAATACGCAAAATAGTGCCAAGACATGGCCCCATTAAAGGCAACCAGTAGCGCACGACAATCAGGTCGGGCCTTTCTTTTTTTAATTTGCGGCCAACGCTTAACCAGTTAAAAGGGTTAACAGAGTTAATACACACTTTAATTTTTAAATTGTTGGGTGCAGGTTCGGTTGAGTATTGTGTGGTGCCGGGAAAAATAAAATCCGGGTATTGCAGAGAGAAAGTATAAATAGTAACATCATGCCCTTGTGTTTGAAATTCTTTAGCAAGCCTTTCGTTGTAAGATGCTAAACCGCCCCGAAGCGGATGTGCCGGGCCGATGATTACTATTTTCATAACCCGGCTTTTTCTTCTATTAAATAGGAGTTTCTTTCAGAAGAGTTTCTTGAAATTAACTCACCAATAAAACCTGCTAAAAATAATTGAGAGCCAATAATCATTACTGACATGGCAATATAGAAAGACGGCCTGTTTGTTATTGGATAATCAAAGTCTATTAATTTAGAAACAATCAGGAATAAGCTGATGCAAAAGCCTATTAAAAAGAAAACAGTGCCCCACAAACCAAAAAAGTGCATGGGCCTTTTGCCAAATTTTCCCATAAAGAAAATGGTCATCAAATCTAAAAAGCCATTGATGAAACGTGTCCATCCAAATTTGGTAACACCATATTTTCTTGCACGGTGCTCCACTACTTTTTCACCTACTTTTTTAAAGCCAGCCCATTTTGCCAGCACCGGAACATAGCGGTGCATTTCGCCATATACTTCAATGCTTTTAATAACGTTTTTGCGGTAAGATTTAAGGCCGCAGTTAAAATCATGCAGTTTTATTTTACTCATACTGCGGGCAGCAGCGTTAAATAATTTGCTGGGTATATTTTTAGTAAATGTATTATCGTAACGTTTCTTTTTCCAGCCGCTTACCAAATCAAAACCATCCGTCACAATCATACTGTATAGCTCTGGTATTTCATCGGGGCTGTCCTGCATATCGGCATCCATTGTAATAATCACATCGCCTTGTGCGGCTTTAAACCCCTCGTTTAATGCAGCGCTTTTGCCGTAGTTGCGCTGAAATTTTATGCCTTTAATATTACTGTTGCCGTTGCGCAACTGCTGCACCACATTCCAGGAGGTATCGGTGCTGCCATCGTCCACCATTATTATTTCGTAGCTGTAATTATTGGCAAGCATTACCCGTTCAATCCATGCGCACAGTTCTGGCAAAGATTCTTCTTCGTTAAAAAGCGGTATTACAATTGATACATTCATTTGCCCTGCATCCGCCTTTGGCGAATTTTGATTGTGTTTCGTTATTAATTTTTGTTTAGCAGCAGTATTTAATTTTTTAGCTTTAATTGCGTAAAGCCAAAACAAATTTACTTTTTCTGACTTAAAAAACCACCAGTGCATACTGTAACCAAAGTGCCAATAATTAAATACATAATAATGTTGGTAGCTATTGTCATTGGCATAAAAGCCCTGCGCAGCTGCTTGTTGTTTTCTTCCAAATCCAAAGCTGTTTTGTCAATATCCTTTACGTTGTACTTGTTTATTTCCACCAGTGTGTTTTCAAATATTTGTGGGTTTAGTTTATAAAATACATAGGTAAATACGGCCATTATTAATACTACCACCACAAACATTTTAAACCCTTCAGAAAAATATTCTTTAAAAGTTTTTTCTGCAGCATTATTCAACTTAAAAATAAGCAATGTTGCCACAATGCCAACTGTAAAAATGCTGTAGCTAATAATTTTTGTTGCCCCCTTGTCAGAAAAATTAAACTTATAAAACATTATTAAAGAGACAATAACCATAACAGCAGCCGTTATCAGCCCCATATTTTTTGCTGATATATTCCTCATGATTGATTTAATTGAAGGGTCCCTTTGTTGATGATACCTACCACTTTGCCCTTTAATGTTTTACCAATAAAAGGGGTGTTTTTACTTTTTGATTTTATCATGGATTCTTCAAACCTGTATGTTGTTTCAGGATTAAACAGGGTTATGTTAGCAGGGGCACCTTCTTTAATTTCCGAGGCTGCCAATCCAAAAATTTTTCTCGGCTTTGCCGACAATAATTCAACAATTTTTTCAATACTTAATGAAGCTGCGGTGCCTAACACTCCAAATAATGTTTCCAGCCCAATCATGCCTTCTTTTGCATATTCAAATTCGCAAACTTTATTATCCCAGTTTTGCGGTAAATGGTGCGATGCTATACAGTCAACAGTTCCATCGGCTACTGCTTTCAGCAAAGCCTGCCGGTCTGCTTCGCTGCGTAAAGGAGGGTTTACTTTTAAGTTGGTGTCATAGCCTCTTATGTCTTCATCAGTAAAAAATAAATGGTAAGGCGTTACCGAGCAGCTTACTGCAATGCCACCTTCTTTGGCTCTTTTTATATACTCTAAACTTTTAGCAGAGGAGATACCTGTAAAGTGAATTTTACTGTCAGTATATCTTGCCAGTTTAATATCTCTGGCCACCATCAGTTCTTCTGCAATGGCAGGTTTGCCGGGCAA
>JAGVCC010000282.1 GCA_020059395.1 Chitinophagales bacterium
ATCAACCAGTTTTACCAATGCTTTATCAACCTTCATACGGCCTACAGCACCTGTTTGCTTTGTTTGCCACTCATACTTTTGGCCGTTGATAATTACATGACCAAGTTCATCAAGGTCTGCATCTTCGCTGCCCATGTAGTAAACAGGCACAAAATTGCATTCTGTAATTTGTGTTGCTAAAAACTCAGCCAGTTTTACAGTATGTAGAATTTTGTAAACAAAATATAAATGGCCGGTAAATATATTGGGCTGATGGGCTGTGGTAATTGTAAATGTATTTTCGGTCAGCAGTTTTTCGATATTACTATTTACTTTTTCAGATGCAGCTACAGTACTGTATTGCTTTTTAAGCTGTGTTACCAGCAGTTGCCTGTTGGTTGAAAAATTTTTTCTTTCTTCAATGGCTGCTTTAATACCTTCAATTGAAACAGGATGTTTATAGAACGGCTGCAACGGGCTGTTGCCCTGTACATAATCTGTAACTGTTTTTGAAAAAAAGCCTGTTTGGCTGTATGGAATAAATTGTGCTGTTGTGTTCATCCACTTTTATAATTACCTTAAAACAATACTTTTCTGCTGCGGCAAAAAAAACGCAACTAAGTTATTAGCCAATCACTTCTCCTTCCAAATCATAATCGTAAGCTTTTGTTATTTTAACCTGTACAAATTCTCCAACGGTCAGCTTCTTTTTACTATTGATGATTACTTCATTATCCACTTCCACGCTGTCAAATTCTGTACGGCCCAAATAACGGCCTGCCTCTTTTTTATCAATCAGCACTTTCATTGTGCGGCCAACCTTTTCCTGGTTTTTCTCAAGGCTTATCTCCTGCTGCACTTCCATAATTTCCTGTGCCCGTTCTTCTTTTTCTTCTGCTGGTATTTCATCTTTTAAATCAAATGCGCTTGTGCCTTCCTCGTGGCTGTATGTAAAAATACCTACACGGTCAAAACGCATTTTTTGTAAAAAGGTTTTCAACTCTTCCACATCATCCCTTGTTTCTCCGGGAAAGCCGGCAATTAATGTGGTGCGTAAACAAATATCAGGAATGCGCTGCCTTATTGCAGCCACTAAATCTTCCATTTCTTCTCTTGTAATTTGCCGCTTCATTGCTTTAAGCATATTATTGCTGGCGTGCTGCAGCGGCATATCAATGTAGTTACAAATATTTTCCCGTTCTTTAATCACATCAATAATCTCCATGGGAAATTTTGATGGGTAAGCGTAATGCAGACGAATCCATTCTAAACCTTTTACATCGGCAAGCTTATTCAGCAATTCGGGCAAAGCTCTTTGCTTATAAATATCCAGTCCGTAATAAGTAAGCTCCTGTGCTATCAGCATTACTTCTTTTACACCACGGTCCACCAATTTTTTTGCCTCATCCACCAGCGACTCAATTGACCGGCTTACATGCTGCCCCCGCATTAATGGTATGGCACAAAAAGAACAGGTGCGGTTACAGCCTTCGCTTATTTTCATATAAGCATAATGCTGTGGCGTATACAACAACCGCTCACCCATTAAATCAGTTTTATAATCAGCCTCAAACTGTTTTAAGATGTTGGGCAACTCCATAGTGCCAAAGTAGGCATCCACTTCTGGTATCTCTTCTTCTAAGTTATTTTTATACCGTTCGCTTAAGCAGCCGGTAACATACACTTTATCCAGCTTGCCTTTTTTCTTAAGTGCCACCTGATCCAATATGGTGTTAATGCTTTCTTCCTTAGCTTTTTCAATAAAACCGCAGGTATTTACAATAACAATATTATGGTCTTTTTTAGCATTTTCATGCACGGCATCTACGTTATTTGCCAGCAGTTGGCCACTCAGGACTTCGCTATCCACCATATTTTTGCTGCAGCCCAGTGTGATTATATTAACCTTATCTTTTTTAAGTGTTTTTGTCTTCATAATAATGCCTGCAAATGTACGCATTTGAAAAATTACAGCACAAAGCCATTGTTTTAACCATTCATCCGTAAAAAAAGCATGTTTATGCAATATTGCTAAAATATTACACTGTATACTTGGTAACTTGCGCCACGATATTTAAAAGTATAACCATGAAACAAAAATTACTCCTCATTGCAGGTGCAATGTTTTTATTTGCTTTTGGAACAAAAGCACAAAATCTTTCTAAAATTACAGGACAGGTAAAAGATGCCAACGGCAATGCTGTTATGGCCGCCACTGTAGTTTTAAATAATGCAAAAGATTCTCAATTAGTTAAAACGGCTGTATCAAACAACACTGGTACTTATGAGCTGCTAAACATTAAATCTGGTAATTATTTTATTGTAGTGACGGCTACCGGAATGCTAAAAAACCGCAGTGCCGCCATTACTGTAGGAGAAAATGAAACGGTGACTGCATCACTTATTACATTAACTCAAGCTGCAAAAAGCTTAGAAGGTGTAACGGTAACCAGTCAAAAACCTATGGTGGAAGTGAAGGCCGATAAAATGGTGATGAATGTGGAAGGCACCATTAATGCTGTGGGTAACGACGGGCTTGAACTACTGCGCAGGGCACCGGGTGTTATAGTTGACAAAGATGATAATATAAGCCTTGCAGGTAAAAATGGGGTTCAGGTGTATATTGATGGTAAACCAAGCCCGCTTTCCGGTACTGATTTATCAAATTATCTGAAGTCGCTACAGTCTTCACAAATAGAATCAATTGAATTAATAACTAACCCATCTGCAAAATATGAAGCTGCTGGTAACGCAGGCATTATTAATATTAAGCTGAAAAAAAATAAAACATTGGGCACTAATGGTTCTGTAAATGCAGGCTACAATGTGGGTACATATGGCAGGTACAATGCTGGTTTAAACCTTAACCACCGTACCAAAACAATGAACATTTTTGGCAGTTACAATTTAAGTCATAACCTTAACTTAATGCAGTTTAACCTCCAGCGCTCAGTTTTGGATACATTTTTTGACCAGGGCAGTGAAATAAAAATGCTGAATACCAATCATGGGTTTAAAGCAGGTGTAGACTTTTTTATAAACAAAAAAAGTACATTGGGTGTAATGGTAAATGGTAATATTAATGATAATAACATTAGTAACTTTAGCCGAACACCTAAATTCTTTATTCCAACTGGCGCACTAGTAAATACACTTATAGCAGACAACAGCACAGATGGTAAGCGCAATAATATAAACTTTAACACCAATTACAAATACACCGGCTCAAAAGGAGAAGAACTTAATCTGGATGCGGACTATGGAACTTATACCATACGCAGCAACCAAATGCAGCCTAATTTCTACTATAATCCCAGTGGTTTTATAATAGCAACCAGTGTATATAATTTTATTGCGCCATCAGACATTAGAATTGCTGCATTTAAAGTAGACTATGAACAAAATTTCAAAAAAGGCAAGTTGGGTTTCGGTGGTAAATCAAGTTTTGTAAACAGCAAAAATCATTTTGAGCGTTACAATGTTGATAACGCAGGATTCAAACTTGATATCGACCGTAGTAATGAGTTTGAATACACAGAAAATATTAATGCTCTTTATATAAATTATAATAAGCAATACAAAAATAAAATGGTGCAACTTGGCTTACGTATGGAACATACGTTATCAAGCGGCGATACTTACGGTCTTAATAATGATGCCAGCATTAATAAATCATCACTTATCCCTTTTGAAAGAAATTATGTAAACTTGTTTCCTAGTGCGGCTATAACTTTTAATAAAAACCCAATGAAACAATGGAGTTTTAGCTACAGCAGAAGAATTGACCGACCATCCTATCAAAACCTAAACCCTTTTGAATTTAAATTGGATGAGTATACTTTTCAAAAAGGTAATACCAGGCTAAACCCTCAGTACAGCAATATTCTAAGTGCAACATATGTGTACAAATACAGACTCACAACAAAATTAAGTTACAGCCATGTAAAAGATATGTTTACACAAATTGTTGATACCACAGAAAAAAGTAAAAGCTTTATTACACAGCGTAACCTAGCCACACAGGACATTATTAGCCTTAATGTAAGCTATCCGTTTCAGTATAAATGGTATGGCATGTTTGTAAACGTAAATAGTTTTTACAGTTCATTTAAAGCGGACTATGGCGGTGGAAGCCGGGTAGTTGATTTAGGTGTTGCAACTGTATCTGTATTCATGCAAAATACTTTTAAACTGGGTAAGGGATGGACGGGAGAATTAAGCGGTTTTTATAACTCCCCTACAGTTTGGCAAGGCACATTTAAAAGTAAAACATTGTGGAGCCTTGATGCCGGTGTATCTAAACCAATATTTAAAAACAAAGGAAACATTAAGGCATCATTTACTGATATGTTTCGTTCATTGAAGTTTAGAGGAGATGTAAACTTTGCCAGCCAGTTTACGCAGTTTAGTGGATACGGAGATAGCAGGATGTTTAAAATTGCCTTTAGCTACCGTTTTGGCAGTATGCAGGTAAAGGCAGCCCGTAACCGTAATAGCGCAACGGATGAAGAAAGCAAACGTACACAAGGTGGCGGTGGTATTGGTGTGGGGGGACAATAAAATTACATGTAAAAAATAAAAAGGCCGTTCAAATTACTGAACGGCCTTTTTATTTTTTAGCCCGCCATTACGGCGTTGATTTTTTTACAACCAAATTTTTGAGATTTTTTGGAGCTATGCGACATGCTGTATCCGAAAATATTTTACTGCTGCGTAACACCAGTATCAAACAACCCATCAACAAAAAGCTGTTTATTGAAAACCAGCAAGTCTTCTGCCTTCTCCCCAACACCAATAAACTTAACCGGTATTTTAAACTGGTGGGCAATGGCCAAAACCACACCGCCTTTAGCAGTACCATCTAATTTAGTAATGGTTAATGCTGTTACATCTGTTGCGGCGGTAAAATGCCGAGCCTGTTCCAACGCATTTTGTCCGGTACTGCCATCAAGCACCAGCATTACTTCATGCGGCGCTTCGGGTATTACCTTTTCTATTACTCTTTTAATTTTAGTAAGCTCATCCATTAAATGAATTTTGTTATGCAGGCGGCCTGCAGTATCAATAATAATTACATCCACATTTTTAGCAACACCGCTTTTTACAGTATCAAAAGCAACCGATGCAGGGTCGCTGCCCATTTCTTTTTTTACAATGGGCACATTGGTACGTTCGCTCCAAATGGTAAGCTGATCAACTGCCGCAGCACGGAACGTA
>JAGVCC010000226.1 GCA_020059395.1 Chitinophagales bacterium
AGGATTGCACTTGTTAATCCTGTCTAACCATTTGCCCAGGCGCATTAAAGTGAACATCCTTTTCTCTTCTATACCAAACTCACGCATTCTTTCATCAAGTATATAATCAATATCTACGTTTGCATCTGCAACGGCAGAGGCATTTGAACGGGCTCTTACAATATTAATATCAGCAGCAGCAGCTGTTTTATTATTTAAACCCAAATAGGCTTCTGCACGCAGCAGGTAAGTTTCTGCAAGTCTGAACAAGTACTCATCTCTATAAGTACCACCAGAACCTCCTTTTATTTTGTAAGGATATTGCGGTGATGTAAAATCTAGGAGATTTGCTGGCGGATTAAAAGGCTCAGTACATTTTGTTTGATAAGGATAAAAGGCTCTGTTATAAACATTACCCGAAACGAGGGGGGCACCATTAAATCCTCTCAATCCGGTAGGTATATTGAAAAAATCTATGACTGTACCTACAGTATAAACACTGCTGCCTCCGTTAGCAATGGTTCTATTAACAGTGAATTTTCTTTGGAAATTATGATTAGCGTTTCTGAGATCATTTACTGAGTCTGGAGTTACACCAGTACCCTGTGCTTGATATGCATTATACACAAAGTATCTCGATGGTGCCATGAAGCCTACACCTCTTCCTCCACTGGAATAATCAGCTGCAGGCCAATTGAATAACCCTTTATTTACGACTGGGCTTCCCTCAGGGTTAAACACATCTCTTATTAGTGGAGGATGTATCCTTTCCAAAGAATATAAATCGCCGCTTGCAAAACCAACTGAAGAACTGCCTGCACCACCCGGTACATCAGTTTCAATTTGTATTACCAGTATCGCTTCTTTATTGCTGCCTGCACCTTTACGGTTTTGGTTACCACGGCGAAATAAATCCCAGTAAACATCACCGGGAGTTTCAGTACGGCGGGCACCAAAACGGGCTGTCATTAAATCTGTTTCAGGGTCGTTAATAACAACTGTGGCAGCATCTACTGCTTTTTGAAATTGCCCATCAGCAATGTATACTTCACTTAACAAATGCTGTGCTGCAAGGGTGGTTAATTCTCCATCTTTTACTGCAGTTATTGCAGGCAAATTAGCAGCAGCAAAAACCAGATCAGTAATACATTGTGTGTACACTTCTTTTCTGGTTGCTCTTGTATAATCTACCTTCGGTGCTGTTACTTCTTCTAAAACTAAGGGAACACCACCATACAAGTACGCCAAACTCCTGTAAGCAAATGCTCTGAAAAAACGGGCTTTTGCTTCAAACAAAGTTTTTTCTGCTGCTGAAAGCTGAGATTGTGGTAAGCGGCTGATTACGGTATTTGCTTCAGACACAATTTTGTACCAGGGTGCCCAGTGTTTATTGGTGTATCCCCCAACAGGGCTGTATTCGCCAATTAAGTTTGGCGGGTTGCTGGAAGGCACATACAGCGAAATATCTGTTCTGTAAGTGTACTCAAACGGGTCGTTGTCATTTAATGTATACAGCTCCTGCCGTAGCAGGCGAAACAAATTGTTTACAGACGAATTAAAATCTGCAGTTGTACTAAATGCGTTTGCGGAACTTAGAAAATCCTCAGGAGTTTCATCTAAAAAATCCTTTTTACAGGAAATGCCACCTGCAAGGATAAGGGTAAGTAAGAATATTATTTTTATCTTTTTCATAAAAAATTTTTATCAGTTTATGTTTGATTAGTAGGTTACTTGCACGCCAAAAGTAAAGGCTTTCAATACTGGTCTGCCGTCCAAAATAAGACCTTGTACTGCTCCGTTTGCATTCAGGCCTTCTGGATCCCATCCATCCCATTTAGTCCATGTTGCAAGGTTTTTAGCACTTACATAAAAATTAGCGGATTGTGCTTTGATTTTTCCAACCAATTTGCTGGGAAGACTATACCCTAACGATACATCCTGCAACCTTATAAAACTTCTGCTTTCCCACATGGCAGGCTCTACAGTAGAACGGCTGCCTGAAATTATTCTTGGATATTTTCCATTTGGATTTCGGGGTGACCAATAATCAACAGCAGTAAGATCGTTGTTGCGAATGGCATTATCATCACGGAAATAAAGCCTGGCGCCATTTCCTAAATAACCATCTTTTCCTCCCTGTATACTGTTAATGAAGAAACTCAAAGTAAAATTTTTATACTGCAGATTATTGAAAAGGCTCAATCTGTAAGCTGGTTCCTGCCTGCCCAAAAAAGTACGGTCATTGGCATTTATCAAATTATTTTTATCCTGATCAACAACGCTTAGGCTTCCTATTTGAAAACCCGGCAGTCTTACATCGTTTAGTTGATAAATGGGGCCACGCTGATAATCAAAAATTGTTTGGATAGATTTACCGATAAACAAACCACTGGAAACTAAATCATCTTCTTTACCGTCGCCATTAGCATCAATACCTGTTAAAGTAGTAATCTTATTATTATTTTGCCAGAAGTTAAAGGTTGATGACCATTTAAAGTCTTTATTATTTATAACATGGTAAGTAATGCCAGCTTCAAAACCGGTGTTGTGAATTTTGCCAATGTTAGACTGTATTTGACTAAATCCGGTAATATTTGGTATTGTTACCGCAAACAGCAAATCTTTAGTATTGTTACTGTAGTATTCCAAATTACCCGACAAGCGGTTATTAAGTAAACTAAAGTCAACACCAAAATTTAATCCCTGCGTTTTTTCCCATTTTAAATCTGGGTTGGCAAGGCTGTTAACCTGCTGGCCAAATGCAGTGGCACCGCCATCTCCAAAAACATAAGAAGAGTTAGAAGCTACCTGTGCCAATGAACTGTAGCGGGGCGTTTGGTTCCCTATAGAACCATAAGTTGCTCTAAGTTTAAGAGAATTTACCACACTTACACTTTGCATAAAACTTTCGTCAGATAAAATCCAAGCTAAACCCACCGATGGAAACCAAGCGCTTTTATTATTTTGGGCAAAGCCAGAGAAACCATCACGGCGCATGGTGGCTGTAAGAATATACTTGTCATTATACTTGTAATTAATTCTGCCCATTTGGTATTCCAGCGCTTCAGAGTTGGCATTGGTAGTAATATTCCTGATAGTAGCGCTTTGTATATTATTGTAGCCAAGGCTTATTCTGTCGAACCCGGTACCTTGAGCAAAAGTGCGGCTGAAATTTCTTTCAATAGCACCATATAATGCAGTTACTGCTATATCATGCTTCCTGAATTTTTTTGTGTAAGTAAGAATATTATCAAAAGTGTAATCATAATATTCCTGATTTTCTTTTGAAGCCTCACCTGTAAGACCGCCGCCATACTTACTGGCAAAATAACGTTGAGAAGTTCTGTAGTTGTTTCCAAAGTTCATTCTGTAATTAAGTCCTTTAACAAAAGGCACATCAATATCAGAATAAATGTTAGCAAAGTAATATTGATTCCTGTCTCTGTCTGTTACATCATAAGTGAGAAAAGGATTACCTACTACTGTATTTGTAGGGGAAGGAATTAAATTACCGGCAGCATCATATGGAACAAGCAAGGGTGAAGATATTGTTATAATACCCATTGTAGGTTCAGCACCATCCTGATTTACAAAACTACCTGAAGAAACTACACCCACTTTCCAAAAATCAAACGGTTTTGTTTCAAGGTTAATTCTGATATTTTTTCTTTTAAAATTATCATTTATAATATACCCTTTTTGGTTAACAAGCCCACCAGAAAGCAGGAAGTTAAATTTTTCACCACCACCTGAAATGCTCAGGTTATTTTCCATTATAGCACCTGTTTTTGTAGCATTGCCCCACCAGTCATAATCATTTGGAAGCATTACTCCACCAGGCCTCATGCTTCCATCAAGCTTTGGTGTTACGTTAAATGCAGGGTTTGGTTGTGTATAGTCGGGTCCAATAAAAGCCTCATTCCAAAATGCATCTTTCATATTTTCTAAAAACTGCTCTCTGTTCCATGGCCTGAAATTTACTGTAGGCTCCTGTGTGGTATATGCACTTGAAAATGCCACACGTGTTTTTTGCCCGGCACGGCCCTTTCTTGAAGTAATTAAAATAACACCATTAGCACCCTGTGCACCATAAACGGCAGTTGCACTTGCATCTTTTAATATGTCAATAGATGCAATATCATCAGGATTGATTGATGATAAAGATTGTGTGTACTGAATACCATCCAGTATTATCAATACATTTTGGCTTCCGTTCAATGTTACCCTTCCTCTTATTGAAATAGGAGGGGTGCCGCCGGCAAATGTTGATAGTCCCACGTTAAGGCCCGGCACTGTACCCTGTAAAAACTGGCCAATATTTGTATTAGGTGCATTTGCCATCGATTCAAGATTTACTCTTGAAACGGCACCTGTTACATCAATTTTTCTTTGCGTGCCATAACCAACCACAACTACATCTGTAAGTGTGTTGGAGGCTGTTACAAGGGTTACAGCTACATCTGCTGCACTGTTAATTTTAACTTCTTTAGGTGAATGGTTAACAGCAGAAATTGTAAGTGTGGCACCCTTGGCAACACTTATTGAAAAATTACCGGAAGCATCGGTAGATGTACCTTTGCCTGTTCCTTTAACAATTACAGATGCAGCACTTATAGGTGCACCGTTATCTCCTGTTACCCGGCCTTTAACAGTAAGGTTTTGTGCAAAGGCCATGGTTGCAAAAACCAGCATAGCAATTGTAAGGCTGTAAATTTTTGCACTTGCTTTTTTAAACATAAGTAAGATGATTTTTTTGTGAAGCATATTGTTTGGTATAGTAAACCTGCTGTTGCAGGAGGTTTCTTTGTTTTTAAGATTAAAAACCTCTGTGTTCAGCCAGAGGAAAAAAACGGGTATTCTATTTTACTGCGGGGAAATATAGCAGGTGTATGTATATTAAGTACTGCAGAAAAACCGCTGCATGTTTTTGCAACAGGGCAGCTGTACTGCAAAAAGGGTATTATTGTTTTATTGTAAAAACAGCTAAGCTTCCAATAAAACGATAGTTTCTTCATACAGCAGTTTGTTTAAGCAATCCTAAAATGTAATCGGTTGCATAAAATATTCAAAAAAAGCAGCTTTGGCAATAGTTATTTGCTTTAGCCGGTACTTTTCTTTGCTAACTTAAATGGTTGTGTTAAAACAGCAATGTCCAATCGTACACTGCATTTGTATTGGTAAAATGCAGTTTTCGCAATTCGTTCTGATTATATCAAGTCCTTTAATCTACTGCAAAATATAAAATTTTTTAGAAAATGCAACCGATTGCATTATTTTTTTGAAAAAAATATTACTTTAGCAGACAAACAAGTTTTATTTTCCGCTGCAATATGGCAAAAGAAATAACGATTTACGACATTGCTAAAGAGCTGAAGCTTTCCCCCGCTACAGTAAGCCGGGGATTGAAAAGCAGTAAGGTTATAAGCAAACTTACTGTTAAGCGAATATTAGACAAAGCAGAAGAGCTGGGCTACCGGCACAACAACTTTGCCAGTAACCTGCGCAAACAAAAGAGCCACACTATTGGAGTGCTGCTGCATGAATTGAACAGTAACTTCATTACATCTGTACTTGCGGGGATAGAAAAAATAACTACAGAGGCAGGTTATGATATTATTATTGCTCACAGCAGCGAAAGTTATGAAAAGGAAGTAGCCAATGCTATGAACCTTTTTCATAAAAGGGTGGATGGTGTTATAGCCTCGCTGTCGTTTACTACAAAAAATTTAGACCACTTTAAATTGTTTTTTGAAAAAAATATTCCGGTGGTGTTTTTTGACCGGGTAGATGAAAACAGCGAAAGGACTCATGTAATTATTGATAATTACAAGTGCGGTTATATTGCCACGCAGCATTTAATTGAACAGGGTTGCAAACGTGTAGCCATGCTAACGGCCAACTTAAAACGAAATGTATACGCACAGCGCCACCGTGGTTATACCGATGCGTTGTTTGATGCAGGCATGGAGTATAATAAAAACTTAGTACTGGTAAAAGATTTGAGTGAACAAAGCGCCCTGGAAGCAGCACATGAAATTTTAAAAATGAAGCCAATGCCTGATGGCTTGTTTTGCACCAACGACTTTAAAGCTGCGGTATGTATGCAGGAGCTGAAACGGCATGGTGTAAAAGTACCGGATGATATTGCCATTGTAGGATTTAATAATGATGCCATCAGTAAAATTATTGACCCGCAGTTAAGCACCATTAATTACCCCGGCAGGGATATGGGTGAAATAACAGCCCGTAATTTAATTAACCATTTAAAGGGGGTGGGTAATATTGCCACCACCAACCGTATTATAGTAAAGTCAGAATTAATTATAAGAGAATCATCACGTAGACAAAAATGAAAGCTGCTTAACTGATATGAAAAAAACGATTGCACTGCTTATTTATACCGGTTTATTTTTTTGCGCCAGTGCAGAAGACGGGTACGATTTATGGCTGCGGTATAAAAAAATTGATAACGTTACTTTATTAAATCAATACAAAAAACAGATTGTTGCACCGGTTGTATTTGGTAATTCACCAACAATAAATATTATTAAAGATGAACTTAGCAAAGGCTTACAGGGGCTTACAGGTGTTTTTTATTCCTTAAAACTACCTGTTCAAAACAACACTTCTTTTATTGCCGGTACAGCAAGCTCAATAGAAATAGTTAACAGCATTGTTAGTAAGGAACAAATATTAAAAGCTGGAGAAGAAGGTTTTATAATTAAAACTAAACCGGGTAAAATTATAATAACAGCTAATACAGATATTGGCGTACTATATGGTGTGTTTCATTTTTTAAGATTGATGCAAACACAACAGGATATTACAAACCTTAACATAGTTTCGGCCCCTAAATTAAAACTGCGCCTGCTTAACCACTGGGATAATTTAAACCGCAC
>JAGVCC010000270.1 GCA_020059395.1 Chitinophagales bacterium
ACATTTTTAAGATACAGTAAAAAAATACCTATCATCAGGTAGTAACCAAAGCGTTCCCACATTTCGCTAAAAAATAAATAGGGCAGTGCTTTGGGGTGTTTTTGAGAGGAGCTCATGCGTTGTAGTTTATACAGTAAGATAAATAAAAAGGCGGCTTTTTGTGTAAGCCGCCTTTAAGAAAAAATTTTAAAAATTATTTTTCGGTTAAATTCATTAACTGCTGTAGTTTTTTAGTTAGTAGAAAAAGTATCAATGAGGCAACTCCTGATAAAACGATAAATAGTACAAAAAAATCGTAAATATTTTCCATTTTATAACCAATAAACGAAGTTGTTTTTCCATTTTCCGGATATAATGCACTTAATACTCCCGCAAGTTTATTGGCAAAAGCATTTGCTAAAAACCAAACTGCCATTAATAAACTTGCAAATTTTAAAGGAGCTAACTTGTTTACCAGCGACAAACCTATAGGCGATAAACATAGTTCGCCACAGGTATGTAAAAAATAAACCCCAATTATCCAAAGCATACTTACTTTAATGCCAGGTTGTACATTTTTTACACCAATTGAAATAAATAAATATCCAATAGATAAAAGCAATAAACCTATTGCCATTTTGGTAGGACTGGCGGGTTCGTATTTACCCAGCTTTAACCATAACCATGCAAATAATGGTGCTAGTGAAACTACAAAAAATGAATTTAAGGATTGAAAAGCACCAGCACCAACTTCGTTAACACTCCAAGCGGACTCGTTTCTTAAATAAAAACTCATGTTGAAAAATATAAGACCAGCTCCAATTAAAAGCATCACTGTCTGGGCACCCCTTAAAAGTGTTACATCATTGGCTTGTAAGTTTTTAACAGCTTTTCTCCAAAGCGATACTAGAAAACCAATCAAACCAAGTGAAGCTATGTTTATTGCCCAAACGGGTACTTTGAGATTTAAACTTCTGTCAGTTTGCTCATCTGTAAAAAAGGTAAGTGAAGCCCCTGCCTGCTCAAAAGCACTCCAGAAAAAAACAACAAAAAAGGAAACTGCAAAAATTACAACAATCTTCTTTTTTTCAATTTTCGACAGCTTTTTATCACCAAAAATTGTAAAAGCAATCAGCAACAATGCTGCTATAAGTAAAATGAAAATGAACGAAAATACTTTAGCATCTATGTAAAGCATGCCTATGAATACGCCTGCAAGCAGTACTAAACTTGTAATAACTAAAACAGGATTTTTTAAATAAGTTGGAATGTTTTGGTCTGGTTGAGGATTACCAATTTGTTTACCGAGTGGGTCTATTAGATATTTTTCCTGGTATATTTTCTGTACAAATACACTTAATAACATTCCAATACCTCCCACCAAAAAAGACCATTTAAAATCACCCGGGTCTCCAGTTTCTCCAACTAAACTGCAAATTACCGGGCCTAAAGCACCACCTACATTTATGCCCATGTAAAAAATAGTGTAAGCTGGATCAATCCTTCTGTCTCCTTTTGGATATAACTGACCTACTAATGACGATATATTGGGTTTAAAAAAACCATTACCAGTAATCATAAAACCAAGCCCTGTAAAAAATAAAAATGTCGACAATCCTGGAGCAGAAAGATACAAAGAGCTGCAGAAAAATAAAATAAACTCACCTATAGCCATTAATATACCACCTACTATGATTGAACGTTTGCTGCCCCAATATTTATCTGCAATAAAGCCCCCTATTAATGGGGTTAAATAAACAAGACTTGTGTAACTGCCGTAAAGCTGAGAGGCAAAAGCCTTATCAAATAAAAGGGCCTTTGTCATGAACAAGATGAGAATTGCCCTCATCCCATAATAATTAAACCGCTCCCACATTTCGGTTGCAAATAATACGTATAATCCTTTTGGATGACCCTTTTCCTTTATCTGTTCATTCATAAATAGTAGTTTTTAAATGCTTGTTTAGTTAGTTTAATAAGCCAAAATACACAAATTATACTTTCATAAGCCATTTTATCAATTTCATTTTACAATCCGCTTTCTATGGCACAGCCTTTGCTAAATTACAAATCCATTTTAGTGTACTGCCAATAAAAATAATATGGTAATAACACAGTATAATTTTAAATTCGCCGCATTAAAGTGTTCAGCATTTTTAAAACCTGCCTATAATTCATGAATATTCTGTTGATTGGTTCTGGCGGAAGGGAGCATGCCTTTGCCTGGAAATTGAAACAAAGTTCTTTATGCAACAACCTTTACATAGCCCCCGGCAATGCCGGTTCAGGTTTATGTGGTGTTAATTTACCCATATCTGTTACCGATTTTGACGGTATAGCTAAAGCTTGTATTACACACAGCATTGAACTGGTGCTTGTTGGCCCCGAAGAGCCATTGGTAAAAGGCGTGTATGATTATTTTAAAAACAACCCTGCTTTACAACATATTGCTGTAATTGGTCCATCTAAAGAGGCCTCTCAGCTGGAGGGTAGTAAAGCCTTTGCAAAAGATTTTATGCAGCGCCATAATGTGCCAACTGCAGCTTATAAAGAATTTACGGCCGATAATTATGAGGAAGGCGTTGCATACCTGAAACAACATCCGTTGCCGGTGGTTTTAAAAGCCGATGGACTTGCGGCTGGCAAAGGCGTTTTAATATGCCAAAATACCATTGAAGCTTTGTCTGAATTTGAGTTGATGATTCACCGCTCAAAATTTGGAGAAGCCGGTAAAAAAGTGGTGGCCGAAGAATTTTTAACAGGGATAGAACTAAGTGTTTTTGTACTTACCGATGGTGAAAATTATCTGCTGCTGCCCGAAGCAAAAGATTACAAACGCATAGGAGAAGGAGACAGTGGTTTAAATACAGGTGGCATGGGTGCTGTTAGCCCGCTGCCTTTTGTAAACGAAGCTTTTTTACAAAAAGTAAAAGAACAGATTATTGAGCCAACTGTTGCCGGCCTTAAAAAAGACAAACTGGATTATAAAGGGTTTATATTTTTTGGGCTGATGAATGATAATGGCACACCCAAAGTAATTGAATACAACTGCCGCATGGGCGACCCCGAAACAGAAGTGGTTATACCCCGTATTAAAAACGACTTTGTAGAAATGCTGCTGGCTACAGCCAACCAAAAGCTGCATGAAATTACCTTACAGACCGATGAGCGCAGTGCCGCAGCCGTTGTTGCCGTAAGTGGCGGCTACCCCGGAGATTATGAAACTGGTAAAGAAATAACCGGACTAACTGAAGATACGCTGGAAAACAGCTTGGTTTTTCATTCGGGCACCAAAGAAGAAAATGGCATTGTACTTACCAATGGTGGAAGGGTGCTGGTAGTAACATCTTTTGGAGATACTATTACAGAAGCCGTTGAGCAAAGTAATTACATGCTGGAACAGCTGTATTTTGAAAACATGTATGCACGTACAGATATTGGATACGAATTTAAATAACGCATCAAACCAAAGTCTTTATGGCTTTGGTATGTGGTAAAAAACTGTTTTGATAAATCTTTCAAAAATAAATTTGTTTGGTATTGTTAATTAAATATTTTACGCCAACTTTGCTTGCATTAATTTACTCCCCTCTTTACACAACAACACATGGCTCTTTTTAATTTTTTTACGCAGGAAATTGCAATTGACCTGGGTACAGCTAATACCCTCATTATACATAATGATGAAGTGGTGGTGAACGAACCATCTATTGTGGCGCTTGACCGTAACAATCCTAAAAATATTTTGGCAGTGGGTAAAAAGGCATTGATGATGCATGAAAAAACCCACGAAAGCATCCGCACAGTGCGTCCGCTTAAAGACGGTGTAATTGCCGACTTTAACGCCGCCGAATTAATGATAAGGGAAATGATCAAAATGATTTATCCTAAAAAACCACTGTTTGCACCAAGCTGGCGCATGATGATTTGCATACCCAGCAGCATTACTGAAGTGGAAAAACGTGCCGTTAGAGATAGTGCCGAACAGGCAGGTGCCAAAGAAGTGTATTTAATTCATGAGCCAATGGCAGCTGCGTTGGGTATAGGTATAGATGTGGAAGAGCCAGTAGGAAATATGATTATTGATATTGGCGGAGGTACCACAGGCATTACCGTTATTGCGCTTGCGGGTATTGTGTGCGACCAAAGTATACGTATTGCCGGCGATGAATTTACAGCAGACATTATGGAAGCACTGCGCCGTTACCATAGTTTGCTAATTGGTGAGCGCACTGCTGAGCAAATTAAAATACAGGTGGGTGCTGCCATGAAAGATTTGGACAATCCGCCTGATGATATACCAGTAAATGGCCGTGACCTTGTAACTGGTATTCCAAAGCAGGTAATGGTAAGTTATCAGGAAGTGGCAGAAGCGCTGGACAAAAGCATTTTTAAAATTGAAGAAGCTATTTTAAAAGCACTGGAAACAACACCACCCGAACTGGCAAGCGATATTTACCGCCGTGGTTTATACATTACCGGTGGTGGCGCTTTGTTAAGAGGGCTTGATAAAAGGCTGCAGGCAAAAATTAAACTGCCCGTTCATGTAGCAGATGATCCGCTGAAAAGTGTGGTACGTGGTACTGGTATTGCTTTAAAGCATTACGACAGGTACCCGTTTGTAATGAGATAAAAACTTTAATATCGAATATCGAATGTTGAATGTAACAAGTTGCTCAACATTCGATATTTTATATTCGACATTAAATAATTCCCTCCGGTGCGTAATATATTTCTCTTCATACGCCGATATTCCACTTTATTGTTGTTCCTGCTCTTACAGGGATTCAGTATTTATTTGATAGTTACATACAACCGCTACCACAACGCCGTTTTTTCTAATACCGCCACCCAGGTAACAGGCAAAGTAAATGAACAATACAACAGGGTGGAGGATTATTTTCGCCTTAAAAAAACAAACGACTCACTTTGGAAAGCTAATGAAAGACTTTACAATAAACTGCGTGAAAACTTTCAAATACCAGATACCCTCAGCAAAATTGTAATAGACTCTTTAAAAATAGATTCGCTGGAACAGCACCGCAAATACCGCTACCTGCAGGCAACTGTAATAGAAAACTCGGTAACCACACAAAGCAATTATATAGTTTTAGGCCGTGGTAAAAACCAGGAATTAAAAGAAGGAATGGGCTTAATTGATGTAAACAACGGCGTGGTGGGTATTATAACAACTGTTAGCAGCGATTATGCAGTTGTAATGAGCATGCTGCATAAAGACAGTCATATAAGCGGCAAGCTGTTAAAAAGCGGCGAAACCGGCACTTTAACCTGGGATGGTAAGCAGCCCAATATTGTGGCTATTTCGGGTATACCTAAAAGTGCAAAAGTAGCAAAAGGCGATACTGTTATAACAAGCGGTTTCAGCACTACCTTTCCCAAAGGGTTGTTAGTTGGGTTTGTAACAGAAGTAATACCAGAAAAAAGTACAAATAATTACACCATAAAACTTAAAACCGCCGCCGATTTTTACAGTCTGCAGTACGTTTACGTAATTGATAATAAACAACAGGAAGCTATAAAACAACTTTTAGATAAAGCAACACAACAAAGCAAATAATGAGTTTACTCCTAAAAAATATTATACGGTTTGCTTTGTTTATACTGGTACAGATTTTTGTGCTGGATAAAATACACCTGCACCAACTGGTAACGCCTTACTTGTATTTTTTATTTATACTGTGGCTGCCATTTAACATGAGCCGTCCGGTGCAAATGATTATAGCTTTTGCTTTAGGGCTTACACTTGACAGTTTTCGCCACAATCCCGGCTTCCATGCAGCCGCCTGTGTGCTCATTGCTTATGTACGCCCTTTTTTAGTGGCACTTTTAATACCACAAGAAGGAGCAGATGGTAACTACGAAGAACCATCACCCAAAAGTCTGGGTGGCAACCTGCCTTATTTTATTTATGCAACAGTGCTTACAATAATACACCACGGCTGGCTGTTTATTTTAGAAGCATGGCAGTTTGGTAACTTCTGGTATTTTTTAATGAAGACGTTGTTATCAACAGCAATAAGCCTGGCATTAATAATTGTAACGGAGCTGCTGATTGTACGCAAGCAAAAATTTAGAACCAACACTGTGTAATAACTAACAACTCTCATCTATCAACTGTCAACTAAAAAGTGTCTGTTTTTAATCAATCAAGAAAAAATGTAATTATGCTGGTGTTTGCCGGCATGCTTGTAATTATAATAGCACAGTTGGCTAACCTGCAATTATTTTCCTCCAAATACAAAGCACTGGCAGACGACCAGGGAACATTTAGAAAAGTAATTTACCCCGACCGTGGTATTGTGTACGACCGCAAAGGCCGTTCGATTTTGCAAAACACCACTATTTATGATTTAATGGTAGTGCCCGGAAAAATAAAAGGAACTGACACTCTCCTGCTTTGTAATATTTTAGGAATTGACACGGCTGATTTTAAAAAAAGAATTATTGGTGCTATTATAAAAAATAAAAGCTACCGGCCCTCTGTTTTTGAAGCAATGCTAAGCAACGAAAAAATGGCAAAGCTCAACGAAAACTTATATCGTTTTGCACCGGGTTACTATTTGCAGGAGCGTTCAGTAAGAGACTATCCCTACGATGCGGCAGGAAATATATTAGGCTACTTAAGTGAGGTGGACAGCAATATTTTAAAGAACCCAAAGTACCAAGGTTATGTAATGGGCGACTATATTGGCAAAACAGGTTTGGAACGCACTTACGAAAAAGTGCTGATGGGTCAACGTGGTATTGAGTTATGGAAACGGGATAATAAAAATCGCTTAACAGAACGGATTGAAAAAGGACGGTACGATACTATTGCTGTTGCCGGGCAAAACATGCACACATCTCTTGATATAGATTTACAGATGCTGGGCGAAAAATTGATGGAAAACAAGCTGGGTTCCATAGTGGCTGTAGACCCAAAAACAGGTGGTATTTTATGTATGGTAAGCAGCCCCAACTTTAAACCTAAATTGCTTACAGGTGCAGGAAGAAAAAAACATATTGGCGAATTAAATATTAACCCGGCATTTCCGCTTTTAAACAGAACTGTGCAGGCAACTTATGCGCCAGGTTCCACTTTTAAAACGCTACAGGCATTAATTGGCGTAACAGAAGGAGTTATTACTACCAACACCTCATATTCCTGCAATGGTGCTTTTTATGGCTGCGGCGGTGGTAAACCTATGCGGTGCCTGGATTACGGCACTTATAATTTTAGAAATGCAATTACATTTTCTGATAACACTTACTTTGCAACCGTTATGCAACGGGTAATTAATAACCCCAAATATCCAAGTGTTGACAGCAGTTGGAATGTTTGGGCAAATTATATGTATGCTTTTGGTTTGGGAAAGCGGTTAGGTGTAGACGTTCCTTCAGAATATAAAGGCTTAATACCCGATGCCAAGTTTTATAACGATAGATATGGAGAGGGAAAGTGGAATTTTTGTACATCACGTTCTGTAAGCATTGGCCAGGGAGAGGTTACAGCTACCCCATTACAGGTAGCCAATGAAATGGCCTATCTGGCTAACAAAGGTTGGTACATTACGCCCCACTTAATTGACTCTATTGAGGGGGGGGATAAATTCGTGATGCTGGAAAATTTTAAAGACAAGCATAAAGCTATTGACATACCCGATAGTATTTTTGAAGCCGTGCATGATGGTATGCAGGGAGTTGTGGAAAGAGGTACGGGCACCAATGCAAAAGTGGCAGGCATTGCTATATGTGGTAAAACAGGTACGGTAGAAAACTATTTTAGAGGTGTAAAGCAACCCAACCATGCTTTTTTTGCAGCCTTTGCGCCAAGAGAAAATCCTAAAATTGCCATTATGTGTGTGGTTGAAAACAGCGGACGCTTTGGCGGTACTTATGCAGCACCCATTGTTGGTTTAATGATTGAGAAGTATTTAAAAGATTCTATTACTGAAAAAGGAAGGGTGGCAAAAATTGAACAATTGTCTAAGCTAAACCTCATTCCGAACAGGATTTATGCAGAAATGAAAAGACAGGACTCTTTGTTACACTCAAAAGACTCTGCTTATTTAATTTTAAAAGGCTATATAAAAATTGCTAAAGATACCATGGGTATAGATGATGGAGAGGAGGAAGACGCTGTTGATAAAATGAAAGAAGATGAAAAATTAAAAAAAGGCAAGCCTGGAAAAGACAGCGGCGATAAAAAAATATTTATTAAAGCTGAAGCAATTTTGCCGGATGAAAAAAAGAAACCAGAAATAAAAGACAGTATAAAGCCGTGAGTTGTCAGTAGTGAGTAATGCAGTGTTAAACTGTGTCTCACCACTCACCACTCACCACTCACCACTCACCACTCACCACATGTATCAAAAAAATACAACTATAGTAAAAGGCATCGACTGGATAATGGTATGGCTGTACATTATTTTAGTAACTGTTGGCATACTTTGTATTTTTTCAGTAGAATATAAAAGCGGTGATAATGTGTTGCAGTCATTCACTGGCTTAAAAAAGGAATACAGCAAGCAACTGTTGTTTTTAGGCATAAGTGCTGTGGTGGCTGTTTTTATTTTACTAACCGACAGTAAATTTTTTACAGCTACTGCTAACCTGGGTTATTTATTCGGCTTACTTTTAATTTTAGCCACATTTGCAGTTGGTAAAGAAATAGGCGGCTCCAAAAGCTGGATACCGCTTGGATTTATGAATTTACAGCCCGTAGAAGTATGTAAAATTTTTACTTCACTGGCTTTAGCCAAATACTTATCGTTACCCGAAACAAATTTTCAAAAAACAAAAATTCAGTTAGTGGCGGCTGCCATTGCTTTTACACCGGCAATACTTTCAGTGTTGCAAAAAGAGCCGGGAGCAGCAATAGTATATTTCTCGTTTGCCGTTGCATTTTACAGAGAGGGGCTGCCTACTTTGTACCTCATCATCATTTTTTCTCTGGCCATTCTTATTATAGCAGGTATTGTTATGTCATCGGTAGTGTTTTATACCATAATAACAATAGCAGCTTTTCTGTTTATTTTTTTTAACTGGCGTAAGTTAAAAAAAGACATGGCGAAAATTTTTGTGGTAGTATTGGTATGGCTGCTTTGCTGTGGTGTAAAACTGTTTTTAGTGCCTGCTGTTTTTAACAGTATTTTAAAACCACATCAGGTGGTACGTATTTTTTCTACTTTCGGTATTGATGATTATAAGTTTAAGTCGGCAGAGCGTACCGCAGAAATAAATAAAGAATTTGCCAAACTGGGCACCGCCAAAAAGAAGCCCGGCGAAAAAGTGGAAAGCTATAATGTGAAGCAAAGTAAAATTGCTATTGGGAGTGGTGGCTTTACAGGCAAAGGTTTTTTACAGGGTACTCAAACCCGTGGCGAATTTGTACCTGCGCAAAATACTGACTTCATCTTTTCATCAGTAGGTGAAAATTTTGGTTTTTTAGGTTGCGCAGGCTTAATGCTGTTGTACTTTGGCTTAATGCTGCGCATGATTTTTTTAGCCGAAAGGCAGCGCAGTACATTCAGCCGGGTATATATATACTGTGTGGTGGGTATTTTGTTTTTTCATGTGGCTTTAAATGTATGTATGACGCTGGGGCTTGCACCATCACCTGGCATCACCTTGCCATTGCTTAGCTATGGCGGTTCATCTTTAATAACTTTTACCACCTTACTTTTTATCTGCATAAAATTAGATGCAGACAGGCAGATGATTTTAAGGTAAAAAAAGCCCCCAAACCCCCTCAAGGGGGCTTACGAAGTTTATAATTGTTTAGAATTCTTTTCAGTTATTTTTACACTCTGTTAATTTTTAAAAGAACTTTAAAATTTGAAGGCCACAGTTCCCCCTTCAGGGGGCGGAGGGGGCTAGAGGACATTATGACGATTATACCATTAAGCGAAGGCGCATTTACAATAGACAGCACTAAAAAATTTATTCCGTTTAATACGGCTACTGATGATTTGCAGCAACGCCCCGTGGGCAGCCTGCTGGTGGAGATTCAGCCATTTTGTATTGTAACTTCAAAAGATATTTTATTGATTGATGCCGGATTGGGATTTAGTAACCCCGATGGCAGTTTGCAAATACATCAAAATTTGATGGATAATGGTATTAACCCAATGGATGTTACCAAAGTACTGATGAGCCACCTGCATAAAGACCACAGCGGCGGCGTAAGTAAAGAAGATAAAATTCTAGGCCATAAATTCATCAGCTTTCCTAATGCACAATATTATGTAAACAGAGATGAGTTTGATTTTGCAATGGCCAAGGGAAAGCCTTCTTACACACCAGATGAATTTGAAATTTTAGGCAATACGGATAAAGTAATTTTTACAAAAGGCGATGGGGTAATTGATGGTTACATTAATTATAAAGTAACCGGCGCTCACTCACCGTATCATCAAATATTTTTTATAGAAGAAGACGGCGAAAAAATATTTTTTGGTGGCGATGTAGCACCTCAACTGCAGCAAATGAAAAGCCGTTTTATTGCCAAATATGATTACGATGGTAAACTGTGTATGGAGCTGCGCCAGCAATGGTGGCAACAGGGGCAAGATGAAAAATGGACTTTTTTATTTTACCATGATATTAAAACACCGGTGGTTAAGTTTTAAATAGTAACCGCAACCGCAGCAGCTACTCTCTCTCCATCCATAGCAGCACTTACAATTCCACCGGCATAACCGGCACCTTCGCCGCAAGGGTATAAATTTTTTATTTGCGGGTGTGTTAAAGTTTCATTGTCTCTCGGTATACGAACAGGGCTTGAAGTACGGCTTTCAGTTGCCACCACCACAGCATCGTTGGTATAATAACCTTTCATTTTTTTGCCAAACTCCATAAAGCCTTTTGCTAAAGCAGGGTAAACAAAATCAGGCAACACTTCTTTTAAATTAACAGCGCTAAGCCCGGGTTGATAGGAGCATTGCGGTAATGAAGAAGAAGATACACCGTTGCCGAAATCAACCATTCTTTGCGCAGGTGCAACAAGGTTGCCACCGCCAGCAGTAAAACACTGCTGCTCCACCAATTGCTGAAAACGCATCATGGCCAGCGCATCATTTTTAATATTTAATTCTGAATTTTTAATTACATCGTTTAATTCCACCTGCACCACCATGCCACTATTGGCATACGGGTTATTTCTTTTGCTGGGGCTCCAGCCATTAACAACCAGCTCTCCCGGGGCTGTGGCCGCAGGTGCAATAATACCACCGGGGCACATACAAAAACTAAACACCCCACGTCCATCAACCTGTTGAACCAGGCTGTAGGCGGCAGGTGGCAACACAATATTGTTAGCATTGCTTTTGTACTGGCATTGGTTTATTAATGCCTGAGCATGTTCAATGCGTACACCCAAAGCAAAAGGCTTGGCTTCAATTAAAATATTTTGATGATGAAGTAATTCAAAAATATCTCTGGCGCTGTGGCCGGTTGCCAGTATAAAAGATGCAGCTTCAAATAAATTACCATCGGCTGTTTTCACAGCTGCTACTTTTTCGGCTTTAATAATAAATTCAGTTACTTTTTTTTCAAATAAAAATTCACCGCCACAGTCTGTTATTTGTTGCCGCATGGCTGTAATAATGTGCGGCAGTTTGTTAGTGCCAATATGAGGATGGGCCTCGTATAAAATTTTTTCTTCCGCACCAAAATGTACAAACAGATTTAATATACGGTCAATACTGCCACGTTTGTTACTGCGGGTGTACAATTTACCATCGCTGTACGTGCCAGCGCCACCTTCGCCAAAACAATAGTTACTGTCTGGGTTTACAATTCCTTCTTTATTTAATGCCGCAAGGTCCCTTCTTCTTGACCGTACGTCTTTGCCTCTTTCTAAAATTATGGGTTTAATGCCTTGCTCAATTAGTTGCAGCGCTGCAAATAAGCCAGCAGGTCCAGCACCAATAATCACCACATTTTTTTCAGCGGTACGTACATCTTTAAAATTAAAAGGTAAAAGCTGCCGCTGGTAAAACGGTTCATCAATAAATGCATTTACAGTAAGGTTAACCCAAATGGTTTTTGCCCTTGCATCAATCGATTTTTTTAAAAGATGAAAGCCGGTAATTGTTGAAAGTTTTTTACCGGCTACAGACGAGATGTATTTTTTAATTACGGCTTCATCGGCGGCCTCATGCGGCAGCAGTTTAAAAGAAAGTTGTTGTTGCATAATCAGAGCCGGATTGTTATTCCGGAATCTTAATTGTTTATTGTTGATAAAACTCTAACGGTAAATCATCCGGGTCGGCAAAAAATACAAATTTTTTACCTGTAATTGCATCAATGCGGATAGTTTCTGTTTGTATGTTGTACTGCTTCAGGTGTTTTACAGCCGCTTCAATATCTTTTACTGCAAAAGCCAAATGCCGCAGGCCAGCAGCTTCTGGCTGTGAGGGCCGCTGCGGCGGATTGGGAAAAGAAAACAGTTCGATGATGTAATTGCCGTTTAAAGCAAGGTCCAGTTTGTACGATTGTCTGTTTGCCCTGTAAGTTTCTTTTATAACAGTTAAGCCCAAAACATTGGTATAAAATTATTTCGACCTTTCGTAATCAGAACAAATTATGGCTATATGATGAACAGCAGTTAGTGCTAACATAAAAGGAAATCATCGCTTTGTTCTTATTCATTTTTAACCAGTGCAAACTTTCACTCCAATTCAATCTCCTGCATAGTCCCCCCTTTAGGGGGCGGAGGGGGCTAAAATGGCAAATCGTCCACCGCATCTGGCGGTGTGGCACTAAAAGTATCTAATGGCTCAATAAACTCACTGTCTGTTTGTGCGCCGCCACTGTTTTGCAAAATTTGTTCAATACGCCAAGCATCTAAATTGGTAATGTAGTTTGTTTTGCCATCCTTTTCCCACTTGCTGCCTTTAATGTTAAAGTACACTTTAATATTGTCCCCAACATTTACTTTATCAATAATGGCTGTTTTATCCTGCACACATTGAAACTTTGCATAGTTGGTAATGGTGCGTCCACTTATTTCTTCAGTTTTTTCAACCGCAAACTCTCTTGTTTTAAATGTTTCTGTACGTTGTACCGTGTCGTACTTCGCCACTAATTTTCCTGTTAATTCGTAACTCATAGTAGTTATATATTATGCCAAAAGTAGTTCTTTTATTTATAAATATTTTATTCCTTTCTTTTGTTGGCATTGCTGTAAAAAACGTATACCTTCCACGCCTTAATTAATTAGGTAAATGCAGCACAGAA
>JAGVCC010000200.1 GCA_020059395.1 Chitinophagales bacterium
AAAAATGAAAAAATCAGTTATTACTCTTTGTGCTCTTTGTGTCTTTGTGGGGAACCTGATTGCACAAACACCTAATGCCAATGCTCCTAAATATGGTGGCTGGGTATTTTTAAATGGCAAAGAAGTGTACGACCATTTTAAAGGCGGCGATAAGTTTCCGCCAGCATCATTAAAAAGTACAGCACTTGCAAGTAGTTATGCTATAACACCAAAAATGCAAAACAAAGTAACGCAGCTTATTCAGGCATTTAAAGATGCTTATCCAAAGCCTTACTTAGAGTCTATGATGTTTGATTTGAGAGCTATTAAAAAAGCTACAAATAACAATGCCACAAGGTTTAGTATGAATGTTGGTGATTACCCATTTTTTTATACCGCCAATGGCGACGTAAAACCTATAAACGTAATGAGCCAATTAGGTTCTATGCAGAAAGTTGCCATCAAAGTAAATACTTATCCAAATGAAGAAAAAAGTAGTAATATGGAATTACTTCCTTTTCAAAAAATGCACTATTATTTAAAAGCTATTGAAGAAAAAGATTTTTATGGAATAAAATCCCTGCATATAATAACGCCACAAGTAAACGCTGAAGAATATGTAGAGAAATCAAGTTTCAAATCTAAAGTATTCGACTACCAAATACCAAATGAGCCAAACTCACCTTATATAAAATGGTACACTATAATAACGAGGGATGATAAGAAATTTAATTTTGATAATGTAGAAAACAGCATAATTCTAACTTATAATAAGCAATTACCCTTTATTCCCTTAACCAAAAAGCAGTTTTTAGAGTTGATAGAATTAAGCATCCAAAAAAATATAGAACAGCACAATAAGGTAGTTGCATTTATGAAACCCGAGCTTGGTTATAAGGACAAAGATTTTAAAAAAGCAGCTCAAATATCAAAAGAGTATCTGGAGCAGTTGGCATTGGTACAAGAAATACGTACGAATAATTTAAATACAATTAACGAAAAGGCTCTTATCAATCCTTACTACTCGAACTTAATGTTAAACGTTAGTTTAATAGAAGTATTTATTGCTAACAAAAACGATAAAGGACCCAGAGCAGAAAAAAATGAGTACGACTTTTCTGACTTATTTATTACGGAGGAATCCAGAGCTTATATTCCAGCAAGAATTGATAAGAATTATTACAAAACTTGTACTGCATACGAAATAAGAACCATTGAAATAAAATGGAAATACAAAACCCGAAGGCCAACCCATTCAGATTATCAAAAAATACGAACCGAATCTGGCAGCTATATTTTTAGCGACGAACCTGGCTCACTTATGAATAGCATAGTGCATAAATTAGATTGGAAAAAATTAGAACTTCTTTTAAATAAATAAAATATTGTAAATGAAACAACTAATACTTTTCCTTTATGTGCTTTGTGCTTTTGCAAGTTACACTACTGCACAAAAACCAACCAAGCAGCCATCCCCGGCCGAAATAGACAAGATGATGAATGATGCTATGAAAGGAATGAGCAAGGAAGATGCTGCATTGATGAAAGAAATGATGAAGCAGCAGCAAGGCAAACCAGCAGCCCAACAGCCCAACAGCCAGTAGTATTAGATGAAATTTTTACCAGCAACCAGCAACTAATACCTGCCAAAAATGTGGCTAAAATAAGCAGTGTTAAAAAACAATACACCCAGGCTGAGGCGGTAGCTAAAATAAACGAAATGTACAACAAACTACTAACTAAAGGCGATGCTGCACAAATTGCAATGGCCAAAAAAGCGATGTTGGTAGCTAAAAATTGTACTGGCTTAATGGATGCAGCTAATACAGCAATGCTCAATGGGCAACCCCATACTGCTTTATTATTAGCATTGAAAGCAGCACAAACAGCACCCACCAATTTAGTAGCACAAAATAATACTGCCGCTTTGCTTACCCAATACGGTTATCCAGAACAAGCCATTCCATTTTTACAAAAAATTAATAACGAACAAAAAGGAAACAGCACCGTGTTAAACAATTTAGCTTTTGCCTGGCTGGGCTTAAGCGACACCCAAAAAGCATATCAATTTGCTGCTGCATCGGTAATGCATAATCCACAACACCCACAAAGCCGTTTATGTGCAGCAGTTATTTTAGAAAAAGAAGGAAAAACTGCCGAAGCAAAACAACAAATAGAAATTGCCAAAAAGTTTAACAACACAAAACTTACCGAGCAAATAAATAAAAACAGCGGTAATCAGGAAAACCCAATTGTAAAAATGAGCTGGGAAGAACTAAAGAAAAAAATTAGTGTGTATGAGTTTTTTCCAAAAGGATGGAGAAATACTTACCAGCCTAAAGAAAACACTTTATTGTATAACGAACAATTTAGAGCTGACTTTGCAGCCGACCAAAAAATGAGAGCCAGCTTTACCAAAAAAACAGAAACACTGATTAAGGCAAAACAAAAATTAAGTGATGCTGAAATGAATGATGCCAATGCAATGATGAAAAAAGCAATGGGAATGGATGGTAAAACGATAGAATTTTCGGTAACAGCTAACAGGGTTATGGGTACCATTATGCAGGCATTTGCCGAACAACGGAATACCATTTGGCAAAAACAATTAAAAGTTTTAGCAAACGAAAAAACGAAAAGAGAAACAGCAAAAATTGAAGGATTGGGTGGCAGTAATAAAAGTTGTGATCAAATGAAACCATTTATAGATAAGCATCATCAAAAAAATATGGAAGAGTATAATCCTACTTTGTTGAATTTTTTAACAGAACTTGAGGAGGAATACCGATTTTTTTATAATGCAATGGCAACCTGGACAATGCTGCAAAGCAATCCTACCAACAAAGAAGCCATGGAAATTGAATTTTTAGGATTAGTAAAAGATTTTGGAACTGGTGGAAATGGAGATTTGGATTTGTGGTGGAAATACTATTCAGTTTCGCCTTCAAATTGCTCCGGAAGCAACACACCACCTCCACCTGCAACTGCTTCGGTAAATACAGAGCCCGAAATTCCTAATTACAATTGCCTTATCATTTTTAAAATACCATCGGGTTTTAGTGGCAATAGTTTTAATAAGTTTGATAATGATTTTGGTATTACAGCCAACAATAACAATAGCAGTCCATCAATGAGTACAGCTTATGGCACCAGTGGCAGCCGTATTGCAGAACCTGGTTTAATGAGCGATAGTTATGTAAACAGTGATGGTAGTATTATAGAACCATCCATTGGTACATCCGACGATGATATAGTGTATCACCCTCTTTATACCCAATCTGAATTAGAATCATTCAAAGAAGTGCTTTATCCACTACCCGATTTACCAAAGCCCAGCGAAGTAAATAGCAGTTGGGTGGATGATGAAGTAGTACCCTTACCTTACGTACCAACTGCAAAAGAAAAAGCGGCACAATTAAAAGCAGCAAGAGATGTGGTAAAAAAATTAACAGATGAATATATGAGTACCAGTTGCCGGGATGAAAAAGAAAAGAAGAAAAAAAATAAAGAAAAATGGGACGAAAAAATAAGAAAAGCAAATGAAAATATAGAAAAATGGCTGGAAGAGCAGGATGCCAAAGCAACAAAGCTAGCTGAAAAAAATAAAAAAACACCCCTTCGTACTTTTAATGGAGAAGATGAGGAACTAACACCACTGCCAATATTAGAAAAAGAAAAAATGATGGAAAAAGTAAAACAAAAATACAACGATATGAAAGGGGCACTAAAAGAAGCAATGGACAATAGCGGATTAACTGAAACTTTAAACAACGGATTTACACTACCGGGTAAAATTGCAGGGTATGTAACAGGATTATTCAATTAAAAAATTAAATTATGTTGAACGAAGTGAAATGCCGTATAGCGGCAAAAAAAACAATCATTCTTTTTGCACTTATGGCTTTGGTAACAATCGTAAATGCACAAACCATTACCGATACCAGAGAAAATGGTAGTTGGGTATTTCATATTCCGGCTCAACGAATAGAACAATACGACCACTTTGCCCTAAAAGAAAAATATAAATTCCCACCAGCTACTATTAATGGTTGGACAAGTATGACTGTTTCTGCAAAAAAAACTATTAAAATATCACCAGTAGTACAAAGCAGTATGCAGGCCATTATGCAATTGCTAAAAACAGCATACCCTAAGCCCTACAAAGAATCTATTACTTACGAAGTAGATAATATTCCGGCACACAATGGCGGCAAACCTTTAGCTTATAAAATTACCTTACATGAAGAACAGTTTCAATATAAAAACGGAAAAATAATTCCTATAAATGCTGATGTGGCATCTGTAAGTAACCATTTCTATGGAACAGTATATGTAAACTATATTCCTGAATCAATTGATGTCACCTATACAGGTGGTGGTTCGAGCCTGAAAATAAAAGATAAACTTTCTTACTTCAGCAATACCCAAACAACCAATACAAAAGAAAGACCTAATGGAAAAGTTTTTGC
>JAGVCC010000354.1 GCA_020059395.1 Chitinophagales bacterium
ATTGCAGCAACAGACCTTGCAGAAGTTTTAGGTATGGCAATTGGGTTGCAGCTGTTAACCGGCCTTCCATTAATTTGGGGTGTTTCATTAACAATACTCGATACTTTTTTATTACTCTACCTGCAAAAAAAAGGTATCCGCAAAATGGAGGCTTTTATTATAGCTTTAGTTGCCATTGTTGCCATTTCATTTTTAATACAAATTATTTTAGCTAAGCCAGATGCTGCCGAAGTAGTGAAAGGTTTTATTCCCTCTTTTCCTACTGAAGAAGCGCTTTATATTGCAATAGGTATTATTGGCGCTACTGTAATGCCCCACAATTTGTATTTACATTCAGCATTGGTGCAAAGCCGCAAAATTGACCGGACTAACGAAGGAATAAAACAGGCGCTTAAATTTAACCGCATTGACAGCACTATTGCACTGAATATTGCTTTTTTGGTAAATGCTGCCATATTGGTACTTGCTGCCACAGTGTTTTTTAAAACTGGTAATTCTGATGTTGCAGAAATAAAAGAAGCTCACCGGCTGCTGCCCGGTTTTCTCGGTAATGCTGCACCCATTTTGTTTGCAGTGGCATTAATAGCCGCAGGGCAAAGCAGTACAGTTACCGGTACATTAGCTGGGCAAATAATTATGGAAGGTTATTTAAGCCTGCGCATTAGCCCTATGCTGCGCCGGTTAATAACAAGGCTGGTTGCCATTGTACCAGCATTAATTGTAATACTCATTTATGGTGAGCAGGAAGTTGATGCATTGCTGGTATTAAGCCAGGTAATACTAAGTTTGCAATTAGGGTTTGCAATAATTCCGCTTATACATTTTGTAAGCGATAAAAAAACAATGGGCCGCTTTGCTATAAAGCTGCATGTGCAAATTGCTGCATGGCTTATTGCCACAGTGTTAATTTTTTTGAATACCAAAATGCTTGTAAATGAAGCTGCCGGTGTTTTTGCCGGAGAAAATTTATTACCTAAAATATTATTGATTATTTGTGGTGCTGCATTTGCCGGTTTATTGGGCTACATAACACTGCATCCGCTTATAACAAAAAAGCAAAAACTTGTTTCTATACAAATGCACCCGGATATAAATGCTATAAAAAATCTTTCTATTCCTTCATTTAATAAAATTGCGGTTGCGCTTGATTTTTCTGCTAACGATGAAAAATTACTGGCCTATGCCATTGGGCAGGGAAAAGAAAAAAGCAGCTATCTTTTGCTGCACATTGTGGAAAGTGCCAGCGCCAATTTATTAGGTAAGGAAACAGCAGACTTTGAAACCATGAAAGATGCGGAACAAATGGATTTTTATGTTAGCCAGTTAGCAGAAAAAGGATTTGATGCAGAAGGGAAGCTTGGTTTTAGAAACCGGGTAAAAGAAATTGCACGAATTGTAAATGAAAACAATGCAGATATGCTGGTAATTGGTGCACACGGCCACACCGCTTTAAAAGACTTTATTTATGGCGAAACAGTAAATGCAGTGAGGCATGAATTAAAAATACCGGTACTGGTGGTTAATTTATAGATATGGATTTTAACTGATCAGTAATTTTTTTATTCCACCTGATCTGTTCACTGTTTACTCGTCCATTACGGGTTTCTCCATCGTATTGGTTCTGCATTTTTTCCAGCTCCTTCATACTGTCGGTATAAATTTTATCCAGCAGGCTGTTATAATTTTGCCAGCTAAAATTTGCCGCTTTTAATTTTTTAAAAAAATTATTGGCTACAATCCATGTTACATCAAAATGATGCTGCTCGTGGTTTAGCGCATAATCAGTTTCCTTTCCTTTTATTACCCATGAGTTTTGTTTATTGAAATAACAATACACATTTACAGATATATCTGCTTTGCCATTCCTGTATTTTGCACCTGCACTGTACCCAAAACCTGATGAGGTTATTGCCACTGCATCGCTGCCCTTTTCGGGTGTACCTTTAAAATCTTTCCATACTAATTTTTGAGAAGGCTTGTAATAAATGGTATCGCCACTTACTGGTGGTTTATACGGCGACCACTTTACACTAACTGTAGCCTGAGATAAACAAGCGGTGACAGTAAAGAAAAAAAGAAGAGAGAAAATATATTTCATATTTGCAGATAAATACAACTCAAATCAACAACAAATATTATTTGCTTAAGCGGTGATTTACCATATTTACAATTTCGTTAACAGCAATTTGTTCCATGCATTTAAAATGGCCACGTGGGCATTTAGCATAACCAATTTTACTGCAGGGCCGGCACCAGAGTTTGTTTACTTCCACCACATCAAAATGCTGTGCAGATAATTTACCATAATAAGGATACATACCAAAAGAAGGCACCGTATTACCCCAAATAGAAATAATAGGTTTTTGCAGCGCTGCGGCAATATGCATTAATCCGGTATCATGTGTAATAACGAGTTTTGCATTTCGTACAATATCTGCCGATTCATTCAGCTTAAATTTACCACAGGCATTATAAATTTTCACATCATCTGTTGCAGCAATAGCTTTACCGTCTTCTTCATCTTCTTTACCCCCTAATAAAACAATGGGATATTCAATAGAGGCACACAAGGCTTTTAATTTGTGCCGCGGCATTTTTTTTGTTGCCAGTGCAGCGCCAATTACTACTGCTATATAACCAAACTGGTGAGAAGTGGGAATATCAGTTTTAGAAACGCAATCTGCTTCAGGAATAAAATAATCAAGGCCTTTACCATCATTTACCACACCCAGCGAAGCAATGGCTTCAAGGTTTCTGTCAACAATATGCTTATTGGGCAGCATATTTATTTTAAGGCTGGTGTAAATAAATTTTTCAATATTCAGTTTATTAAAAGAAAATGATTTTACGCCTTTTAAAAACCGTTTAATACGCAAAGTGCGCAGGTTATGATGCAGGTCGATGATATAATCATACTCCTCCGTTTTGAGCTCATGCAGCATCAGCTCAAAACTGTCCCCAAGTAAATGAACTTTGTTAATGTAAGGATTAGATGCAAGAATACCTTTAAAAGATTGTTTTGTCAAAAAGTGAATTTCAGCATCAGGGTATTGATTACGAAGGCAGCGTACCACCGGTGTGGTAAGCACAATATCTCCAATAGATGATAAACGTATGATGAGAAATTTTGCCACAGATTATTCTTCAATATAATTAAGGTCTTTATGAAAAGTTTCTTCTGTAAAATAAAAAGCAATTAGCGTAATGGCCATTACAATAGCTCCGGTAATTACACCACTTGTCCATAAATTAAAATGAAACATATTTTGCAGCACATCTAAAAACAACAAATTAATTAGCGGTAAAGCACCACGTACAACATTAGGAATAGTGGTGGCAGCAGTTGCCCGTAAGTTAGTACCAAACTGCTCTGCACCCATAGTTACAAATATGGCCCAAAAGCCCGTGCTAAAGCCTAAAAATGCACAGATTGCATACATGGCAGTATCGTTACTGTTAACACCACTAAAAAATAAAATTAAACCAGCAACAGTAAGTAAGTAAAAAGTAAGCAATGCTTTTTTTCTGCTTTTATAATACTGGCTTAACAAGCCTACCAGTATATCTCCAACTGCAATGGCTGCGTACGCATACATGATTGCTTTACCACTTTCAATTTTAGACTCACCATAAAATTCGGTGCCAAAACGGTTACTTAAATTAACCAGTACTCCAATTACAAACCAGGTGGGCAAACCAATTAAAATTGCCAATGCATATTTTTTAAACCTAGCTTTATTTGTAAAGAACATAAAGAAATTTCCCCGCTGCACATTTTGTTCTTTCACACTTTTAAACATACCGCTTTCTGCAACAGAAATACGCAGCAGTAATAATACCACACCCAAAGCGCCACCAATTTTGTAACACAGCCGCCAGTCTTTATCTGTAAATTGAAATGTGTAATAAGCAGCCACCGCACCAAATAAACCAATACCGGCAACTAATGATGTACCAATACCTCTTTTATTTTTGGGTAACAATTCGCTCACTAAAGTAATACCGGCCCCAAGCTCCCCTGCAAGGCCAATGCCTGCAATAAACCTTGCCATTGCATACTGCGGCACTGTTTGTACATAACCTGTAAAAAAATTGGCAACAGAGTATAATGCTATACTCCCAAAAAGCACACTTAGCCTTCCTTTTTTATCGCCCAGTACACCCCACAAAACGCCGCCAATAAGCAAGCCAAGCATTTGCCAGTTAATTATTTTTGTACTGGCTGCAAGTACTGCGTCTTTATCTTTTAGTATTACGCCAAGGCCTTCTAAACTCGGTTCCCTTACAATTGTAAAAAGCAGCAAATCGTAAATATCAACAAAGTAGCCCAGTGCTGCCACCACAACAGCAAGGCTGAATATGGACTGGTTATTTTTCTGCAGTGTCATCTGCCGGTTTTTTCTTTCGTGAGGTTAATAGTTTTATAAATACCGGAGCAGTGGTAACCAATACAATTCCAATTACAATTACTTCCAG
>JAGVCC010000285.1 GCA_020059395.1 Chitinophagales bacterium
ACCTGCTTTATTGCTGCAGGCTGCACAGTTTTGCTTAAATAAAAATATAAATTTAGCAGAAGCATTAGATTGGAGCAAAAGAGCAATTAATGGTATTGGGGGGCAAAAAACTTATATAACATTACGCAATCTTGCTACGGCTTACGAAAAACTAAACCGCATACCAGAAGCAGACAGTACCATGAATGAAGCTTTGCTTATTGCAACGGCTAATCAATACACCGCTTATGGCCGCATTTTAATTAGCCAGAAAAGAGCAGATAAGGCACTTGAAATTTTTAAAGCCAATCAAAAAAGATATGGAGATATGTTTGGCGTTAACAGCGGTTTGGCAAATGGTTACAGCGCTAAAAGCGATTTTAAAAATGCTTTGAAACATGCTGAAAAAGCAATGGCACAGGCACCTGATGAAAACACAAAAAAACAAATGGAAGCCGCCATTGGTAAATTAAAAGAAGGTAAAGACATCAATCAATAGTTATGGCCGAAATAAAAACAAAAAAGAACAATGCGTCTGTAGCTGATTTTTTAGATACAATAGAGCAGGAACAAAAAAGAAAAGACTGCAACATTATTTTAAAAATGATGCAGCAGGTAAGTAAGCAGGAGCCAAAAATGTGGGGCACCAGCATTATTGGCTTTGGCACCTGGCATTACAAAAGCGAAAAAAGCAAGCATGAAGGCGACTGGTTTATTACTGGCTTTTCTCCCCGTAAACAAAACATCAGCCTATACATTATGCCCTCTGTAAATAATTATAAAGATATTTTAGCAAGGCTTGGAAAATATAAAACCAGTGTATCTTGTTTGTACATAAATAAAATGGCTGATGTAGATGAAAAAGTTTTGAAAGAACTCATTAGTACAGCATACAAACAAATGAAAGTAAAACATCCTTAAATGAAACAGCATATAATATATATAGCAGTATTTGTTTTCAGCACAGTTATTAGCGGTTGTGGCGCTGTTGCCAGCAACAGCAATCATCCTGTAGCAGCAGTTACATCAGATACTGTGTATACCTGTATGCCTTGTGGCAGCAGTTGCGACACTGCCACTTACAATACCCCGGGCATGTGCAACCACTGCCACATGCAGCTGGTTGCTAAAAAAAATATTACACATAAAACTATTGCGCCGCAGCAATTGTGCAGTATTAATAATGAAATATTATTTTTAGATGTACGCACCCCCGAAGAATTTAATGGTATAGCGCCGGAAAAATTTGGAGCCATAAAAAATGCCATCAACATTCCTGTACAGCAATTACAAAGCCGCATTGCAGAACTGGAAGCGTATAAAAACAAAGCCATAATTGTGTACTGCAGCCACAGCCACCGCAGCCCAAGGGCAAGCTATTTGCTTACACAGGCAGGTTTTAAAAATGTAACCAATATGAGCGGAGGTATGAGTGTGTGGAAAGAACAGGTGAAAGATATTAACTGTAATAAAAAAATGTATATCACCCAATAAACACCAACAACATGAAACATGCTATCAGCTGGTTTGAAATACCAGCCACCAACATTGAAAGAGCGCAAAAATTTTATGAAACTATTTTTGGCATTAGTATGACAGCCATTGATATGCCGAATATGAAAATGAGAATGTTCCCAATAGATAACCCGATGGAAGGCATTGGCGGTGCCATTGTAGATACTGGTGGCTTTCATAAACCTTCGGCCACAGATGGTCCGCTGATTTATTTAGATGGTAATCCGGATTTACGTGTTGTATTGGATAAAGTAGAAGCTGCTGGCGGAAAAGTGATTGTACCCCGTATGGAAATATCTCAGGAGTATGGAGACATGGGAGTTTTTATCGACTCAGAGGGAAACCGCATAGCATTGCACAACATACCTGCATCTATGCAAAAATAATTTTTATACAACACTTCATCTTAAAACAAACATTTATGAAATTTTTAAAACGCTTTTTATTTATTCTTGTTGGCATAATTGCCCTTGCATTAATTGCTGCACTGTTTATAAATAAAGACATGAAGGCAAGCCGTGAAATTGTAATTAACAAACCAAAAGCAGAAGTTTTTAATTACATTAAAATGCTTAAAAATCAAAACAACTATGGCAAATGGAATAAAATGGATCCTAACATGAAATCAGAATACCGTGGTACAGATGGAACCGTAGGTTTTGTTAGTGCATGGGATAGTGATAATGGCGAAGTAGGAAAAGGCGAACAGGAAATTAAAAAAATAACAGAAGGCGAATTACTGGAAACAGAACTGCGTTTTATTAAACCCTTTGAATCGAAAGCCACAGCAATTATGACAACAACTGCTGTTGACTCCGCACATACAAAAGTTACCTGGAGTTTTGACAGCAAAATGGCATACCCCATGAACATTACAAAATTATTTATGGATATGGAAAAAATGATTGGTGACGACTTTGGTACCGGGCTTGCAAACCTAAAAGCCGTACTGGAAAAACAATAACTATGGCTTACAACGAAAAGCTTGCAAACAATGTAAGAGAGCTTATTGCACTTACTCATAAAAATGTAGAAGAAAAAGCTATGTTTGGCGGCCTTTGTTTTATGGTGAACGATAAAATGTGTGTGGGTGTTGAAAAAGAAAGGCTGATGGTACGCCTTAACCCCGATAAGTATGATGAAGCAATGGAAAAAGAAGGCTGCACACCAATGGACTTTACAGGAAGAATAATGAAAGGTTATGTGTTTGTTGATGCCGCTGTACTTACAACAAAAAAGAAATTAGATTACTGGGTACAACTGGCATTGGAGTATAACAAAATTGCAAAAGCCAGTAAAAAGAAAAAGAAATGAATTACAGCATACCGCAGGCAATAGAAATTTTAGAAAGAACACCAGCCGTTTTACAAGCACTGATAAGCGGCTTAAGTAATGATTGGGTTATGAATAACGAAGGCCCTGAAACTTTTTCACCTTATGATGTGGTGGGCCACTTAATACACGGAGAAAAAACCGACTGGACGGCACGTATAAAAGTAATTTTGCAGCATGGCAATACCAAAACGTTTGAACGCTGGAACCGCTTTGCACAATACGAAGAC
>JAGVCC010000101.1 GCA_020059395.1 Chitinophagales bacterium
AGAATTGATTTTAAGAATATCTTCAGCCGCAATTTTGTTTTCAGGAATATTTTTTAGTTTAAACTCCAATACCCGTATATGAAACCATTCGCTGCCACCGTGTGATTGCGGATTTATAGTCACAGCTCTTTTAATATACTCTAATGCTTTTTGATTTTTTCCCTGTAACTCATACAGGGTTCCTAAATTAATTACCACACTGTAATCTATCGGGTGTTTTTTAAGTAATTCATTCAGTATTTTTTCTGCTTCATCAAGCCGGCCCAGTTTTATATAGCCAACGGCAATACTGTTTTTATTGGCAAGGATGTTTGTTTCTGTTTTGTGCTGTTCGCTTTGCAGATTTTTTATATATTGTTCCAGTTCTGTTTTATTATGCTGTTTGTAAAAAGCAGTTTTGTTCATATAGAATCCGTCAATAGATTCTTTACCATACTTTGTTACATGGTGTTCGTTTAAACAGGCAAAACTTAATAATGAAACCGTTAACAGAAACGAAAGAAAAAAGGCTTTCATGCTGATTTTTATTTGCATTAAAGATAATGCATCAGCAGAAAGCCTTCTGTTAAAATTATTTTTTACAGAGGTGACACCTTTTAAAAAGGTGTCACCTCTTGCAGTACGCTTACAACAATCCCTTCACCTTTTCAATCACCTCCTTCAAGTTACTTACATCCTGCCCGCCGGCACTGGCTAATGTTTTTTGCCCGCCACCACCGCCTTTAATAAGCGGTGCAACATGTTCTTTAATAATTTTTGCGGCGTCTAAATTTTTTGCTGCTGCAACAGTATCACTTATACCTACTGCCACAAATGGTTTGCCATCTATATTGCAGCACAGCACAGCCACGTAATCGTTTAATTTGCTTTTTAAATCGGCGCACAGCTTTTTTAAATTGTCTATACTGCTTACCTCTACTATTTCGCCAATGAATGTTACGTTGTTAATAATTTCATCTTTTTGCAAAAGCTCATTGCGTAACACCACCAGCTGCCTTGCTTCTAAACTTTCAATATGTTTTTTAAGAGTACTGTTTTCTGCATGCAGGTTTTCTACAGCTTTATTTAAATCCTTAGGGTTTTTTAATTGCTCACGGATGGCACTGATTAACACAGATTGATTGCTTACTAATTCTTCCGCAGCTGCGGCGCATACTGCTTCAATTCTTCTTACACCTGCTGCCACAGCACTTTCGCTTTTTATTTTAAACAATCCCAGCTCTCCGGTATGGCCTACATGTGTGCCGCCGCACAGCTCAATACTGTAGCTAGGGTCCATTATCACCACACGTACGGTATCGCCATATTTTTCTCCAAACAATGCCATAGCTCCTAAAGCTACTGCGTCATCTTTTTTCATTTCTTTAATAACCACCTGAATGTTCTGGCGTATTTTTTCATTCACCAGTTTTTCTACAGCGCTTAATTCAGCATCGGTAACTTTTGCAAAATGGCTAAAATCAAAACGCAGTTGCTCTTCGTTATTTAAACTCCCTTTTTGTGCTACATGCGTACCCAGCACTTTACGTAGGGCTGCATGTAGTAAGTGTGTGGCACTGTGCTGTGCGGTAATGGCTTTTCTTCTTTCTGCATCAACAGCCGCAGTTACTTGTCCCCTCATATTGGGTAAAATAGTTTCGCTAATATGAAGTATAAGATTGTTTTCTTTTTTAGTATCTAAAATGGTAATTGATGAGTCCTCATAGGTGATTGTACCACTGTCACCAACTTGACCACCACTTTCTGCATAAAAAGGGGTGCCATCTAAAACAATCTGATACAATCCTTTCCCTTTGCTGTTAACCTTACGGTATTTAACTACGTAGCTTTGGGTGAGAAGATAATCGTATATTATATGCTGATGCGTACCGATATCATGCACTGTAACCCAGTCTTCAGTTTCCAAAGCAGTGGCGGCACGGCTACGGTTTTTTTGAAGTTGCATTTCTTTTTCAAAGCCAACTTCGTCAACACCCATTTTATTTTCTGTTAAAATGAGCTTAGTAAGGTCGAAGGGAAATCCAAATGTGTCATAAAGTTCAAATGCTTCTTTGCCAGACATTTTTGCATCATCTTTTTCCGGGGCGGCTTCAATTATATCGTATATTCTTTTTAAACCTTTTTCTAATGTTCTTAAAAATGCTTCTTCTTCTTCTTTGATAACTTTTGTTACGAAATCTTGCTGCTGTATTAATTCAGGGAAAACTCCCTCAAACTGTTTTGCAATAACAGAAACTAACTGACATAACAGTGGTTTACTATAGCCTAAGTTTGAATAGTAGTAACGAACTGCACGTCTTAAAATTCTCCTAATAACATATCCAGCACCAGTGTTACTCGGCAATTGCCCATCAGCAATACAGAACGATATTGCTCTGATGTGGTCAGAGATAACTCTGAAAGCAATATCAATTTTCTCTTCTCCAAAACCCTTACGATCGTTAAAAGCAGGATTTGATGGAGCTTGATATTTTAAGTTTACAATTTCTTCAATTTGAGTGATAGTGCCTGTAAACACATCAGTATCATAATTACTCTGCTTACCCTGTACCACCCTTGCCAAACGTTCAAAGCCCATTCCCGTATCAACATGTGTAGCAGGTAATGCTCTAAGCAATGTTAGTTTTAAATGCTCTGCTTTTCTTTCTTCATTAAATACTTTTTTTAATTCTTCTGTTGTTGCTTTGGGTAAATTTTCATTTTCCCACTCTTTCAAATATTTAGCGCCTCCTAAGGTCGGGTTCCAATATCTTTCAAACTGCATAAAAACATTGTTCCAAATTTCCATCACCATTCCGGTATCATCATTATTTACAAGCGTTTTTGCATCTACTGCTTTTCTTTCTTCGTCATTGCGGCAATCGTAATGTATTTCTGTGCAGGGACCGCATGGACCGGTGTCGCCCATTTCCCAAAAATTATCTTTTTTATTGCCAAGCAAAATGCGGTCTTCGGCAATTACTTTTTTCCATTCGTTATATGCTTCTTCATCTTTCGGCAATCCTTCTTTGGTATCACCTTCAAAAATGGTAACGTACAGGCGGTCTTTGTCTAATTTATATACTTCGGTAAGCAGCTCCCAACTCCAGGCAATGGCTTCTTTTTTAAAATAATCTCCAAAGCTCCAGTTGCCCAGCATTTCAAACAATGTGTGGTGATAGGTATCCACACCCACTTCTTCCAAATCGTTATGCTTACCGCTCACCCGTAAACATTTTTGAGTATCGGCTGCCCGCTTGTAAGGCGCCGGTTTATTACCTAAAAAATAATCTTTAAACTGATTCATACCTGCATTGGTAAAAAGCAGGGTGGGGTCGTTTTTAATTACAACTGGTGCAGAGGGTACAATAGTATGCCCTTTCGATTTAAAAAAATCCAGAAACTGTTGTCTTATTTCAGCGCTTGTCATCATATATAGTCAGCCGTTTATTTGGGTTGATTTTTGTATTGTAAAGTATATATTTGTAAACTTGGCAAAGGTAAAGAAAAACAGAGCCCCCTCCGCCCAAAGAAGGAAGAAGCCCATCCTATCCTTCCCAGAGGGAAGGGAAAAGCAGAAGACTGTAGCGAAAAAAACAAAATTGAATTGTGATAATTAACATCTAAAATAAGATATAACAATCTAAGTGCCCCTTTAGGGGACAGGGGTATGAAGAAAATAAAATACTTCTATAACACCAATACCTTGCGATATGAAAAGCTGGTAACACCTCTAAGGGTGAAACTGCTGCGCATTTTTGGTTTTTTGTCGGCACTTGCTGTAAGCTGCCTTATTGTTATTTACCTGTACACAAAGTTTTTTCCTAAAGCTGCCGATAAACAGGTACAGCTTAAATACGAAGCATTGAAAGACAATTACGGTGTGCTGAACACGAAAGTTAAAACACTGCAGCAGCAAATGACGTCACTGGAAAAAAGAGACAATGAGGTATACCGTTCCATTTTTGAAGCCACACCACTTACTGACAGTGCCCGCCAAAAAGAAATTGAACGAAAAAAAGAAGTGGAGAAAATAAGTTTAATGAATGACGATGTGCTGGGCGACTCTATTGCAAAAACTATTAACAGCCTTTCGGCCCGTATTAATTTTCAGGCCACCAGTTACGATGCCATTGCTAAACTGATAAATAACCAGGAAAATAAATTAGCCAGTATACCTGCTATACAGCCAGTAAGCAACAAACAGCTCAACCGCATTGCCAGTGGTTTTGGCTTTCGCATACATCCCATTTATGGCATTGCTAAAATGCACAACGGGCTTGATTTTACAGCACCGCAGGGCACTCCTATTTATGCCACTGGCGATGGTACAGTAACTACAGCAGGTGCAGGTACCGGTACCGGTAACCATGTAATAATTAACCATGGGTATGGGTATGAAACCGTGTACATGCACATGGTGCGTATAAAAGCTACAAATGGCCAAAAGGTAAAACGTGGTGAAGTGATTGGATGGGTAGGCAGTACCGGTGCCAGCACTGGTCCACATTGCCATTACGAAGTACACATTAACGGTACGCCGGTTGACCCCGTATACTTTTTCTTTAACGACTTAAATGCAGAACAGTACGATCTGGTACTTAAAATTGCAGCCACCGGCAGTGCCAAAAGTTTTGACTAAGCAGCAATACTTGCGTAATTTTATATTTAAATGTCAACACAAAAACAAATAGCATTTGACTTTGATGCACCTGATGCATTACCTGTTGCCATACCAGCACCTGTGGAAGCAGCAATGGTTAATGAAGATGCTGCCCCTGTTTTAATTATAGCAGATAAGGCAGACGACGCTGTAATTGATGTTGATTTTAATGCCCCTGCAATTACACCTGCCGTGGTTATTGCCAAACGTAAAAAACTACACAATAAAAAAAGCACCCGTGGCCGCCTTAGTTTAAAAGATGCTGAAGCGGGGGCCGATTTAATTGAAATACCAGAAGATGATATACTGTTTCAAAAATTGTATTACTCAATTGGAACCGTTGCAGATATGTTTAAAGTAAACCAAAGCTTGATACGTTTTTGGGAAAATGAGTTTGATATTTTAAAGCCCCGTAAAAACGGAAAAGGCGACAGGCTTTTCAGACCGGAGGATGTAAAAAATCTGAAACTTATTTATAATTTACTGCGTGAACGTAAATACACCATTGAAGGCGCTAAAGATTTTTTGAAAAACAGCAAGCGGGCAGATGAAAAATTTGCTATGATAGAATCGCTTAAAAAAATTAAAGGTTTTTTGCTGGAACTTAAAGCAAACCTGTAACAGCTTGCTGGCAAAACCAATTTTGCGGTCGTAGCTTTTCATTCAATGCGGCTGAAAGTTAAACACAAAGAGCCTAAATGAGTACAGCAGAAAAGAGGGTTATATATCAAAAACTGTCCTCGCCATTTTTTACACTTTATTATTTTAGCCCAAAAAAATAACACAATATTTATGAAGTTTTTTTTAACCACTATTGCCACAATATTAGTTTTTACTGCAGCACACAGCCAGGCACAGTATAAAATTGTAAAGGATGAAGAACACCCGGAGCAGGTATATGTTGTGGGCATCATAAACAAGTACTTAATACAAAACGATACTGCTTACAACAAATGGTATAACAGCAGCATGAGTTATTATACGCCGGATACTGCAACACTGGCTGCATTTTCAAAAGCAAAAAAAGGAACACAGTTTATAGTATTTGGCGGCACCTGGTGCGATGATACACAATTTGTATTACCCAAATTTTTTAAGCTGCAGGAAATGAGCGGTGTGGCGGATAGTAGTGTTACACTTTTTGGTGTTAACAGAGCAAAAAAGTCTTTGCCTTCAATTGCTGATGCACTTGGTGTAATAAATGTGCCCACCATTATTGTGATGAAGGATGGTAAAGAAGCAGGCCGTGTGGTGGAGTATGGCAAAACAGGCAAATGGGATAAAGAGCTGGCCGACATTATTAAAGCAGCACAATAAACATGGAACAACAGCTTACAAAACAGCAGGAAAATTTTTGCGAAAACGCAGGTTTGTTTGGCATATTAATCAGCGTTGCTTGCCTGGTGCAGCACACGGTGTTTATGATACCCGGCTGGATAACCTACAGCATAATAGCAGTGTATATTTTATGCATCACAGGGTTTATATTATTAATGAAAAAAATGCCCGCTGCACCGCTGCTGCTTGTTATTAGTGCTGTGCTTATTTTATTACTCGGGGTATTTATGACGTTGATGCTGGCTTTTTCGCTGGTGCTTTTACTGTTGTTACTTTATTTAATTGTTATTTGCGCTGTGTTATATGGCGGCACAACTGCTTTGCAGCTTAAAAAAAGAAGTATTGCATTAAAAGAGGAAGCTGCAAAGTGGGATAATATTCTTTAAAACTAAGGCGCTGGTGCCGGGCTGTTCAGCACTATATTATTTTCTTCCAGTATTGTTTTGGCCGATAAAAAAAAGGTTTCTCTTAGCTTATTAAATGCTTCCAGCGTAGTTAAATCAGTATAATATTCTGCACTGATAATAATGGCACCTTTTGCTATTTCAGAAAAAAACACATTGTGTGAAAGTAACTGGCTGCTGTTTTTATTAAACATATTTTTTAATGCCGCAGTTACCCCTTGTATTTGCTGCACTGTTGTGTCTGCAGCCAGCTCCAGTTTAATTTCGCCATGGCGTTGTGTACGCATGCTCCAGTTGTCTACCACACTGTCTACCATTTGCTTGTTAGGCATCGTAACCAAGGTTTTATCAGCAGTTCGTATACGGGTGCTGCGCAGGCCAATACGTTCCACTGTACCGGTAACAGTATTCACTTTTACTGTATCATCTACCCTGAAGGGCTTGTCGAAAAATATAATAAAAGACGCAATCAGGTTTTCTAAACTTTCTTTTGCAGCCAATGCCACTGCGGCACCAACAATGCTAAGGCTGGTTAGCAAACCCGTTATGGGCTGATTAAAGCAAGCTTTTAAAATAAGCAGCACACCAATAATGCCTACTATTACTTTTAAAAAATCACGAAAGAAAATTACCAGCTGATCATCTGATTTATCATGTGTTTTTAAAGCCCGCTGCTCCAGCACCATTGCCATAAAATCTATTATACGCAGTAAAAAGCGGGTAAAAGAAATAATGATGATAGCAATACCGGTTTTATCTAAAATTTCTTCAATGCTGTGGCCATAAATTTTATAGCGCCATGCTTCGGGAAAGTTAAGTTTGTCAATAGTAAAAATGGCAATGGTAATAAACAGCAACCATTCCAAAGGCTCCAGCACCCTACTGGTAAAATTATCTTTGTCAAAAGTTTTCCAAATGCGGCTGAAAATGCGGCACAATACCCATGTAATGTACCGTGATAAAAACCGTTTTACCAGCAGCATGAGTATAATAATACCGGCTACGGTTAAGTAGCTTTTAATGGTGTTATCCAAAAAAACTTTATCTAAAAAATCCATGCAGTAAAATTACCGGTTTTATATAAACTACAGCACCCGGTAAATATAAATGCCATCGCTTTTAAGCAGGTAAATTTTATTGTTTACTGCTTTAATAGCAGTGTAGTTATTAAAAAAAGAAGGCAGTGTATATTCTTTTAAGTTTAAAGATAAAAGCTGGTAGTGCAGCAGTTTGTTA
>JAGVCC010000143.1 GCA_020059395.1 Chitinophagales bacterium
CAAATTTATAAATGGTGCCGTGCAATTGTTTAAAGGCGATGTAACAATTTTAAGATAATTAAACTTACTTATACAGATATGAAACAGCGTATAACATTACTATTACTGCTTGCCTCCTTTACGGTAAAAGCGCAGCAGTTACAAACATCCAGCATGTACGAGCTGCAGGGCATGCTGCAAAATGCTGCCATGGCAGGTGTGCAGGATAAAAATTTTATTGGTGTTGGTTACCGCACACAATGGAGTGGTATTAGCGGCAGTCCTAAAACGGCCACCATATTTGGCTCATTTGGTTTACCAAAACAAAAAATTGGTATTGGCGGTTATATTTACAGCGATAAAACAGGCCCAACCAGCCGCACTGCAATACAACTTTCTTTGGCTAAACATATTATTACCGATAATGGAAATATATTCTCTCTCGGTATGGAAAACCGTTTTCAGCAATATGCTTTAGATAAAAGCAAACTGAGCGCAACCCTGGGTAACGACCCTGCCATTGGCGGCAGCGATAACCGTTTTAAGTACGATGCAGGTTTTGGTATTGCCTACAAAACAAAAACATGGCAGGTGGGTGCATCTGTATCACAACTTGTACAATCAAAGCTTGATTTTTACAGCGGTAACATGGCTACTACTGAAGAAGCAAGGCTGTACCGCCACTACTATCTGCACGGCAGCTACAAGTGGAAGGTTGATGAAGCTACCACCATCATTCCCAACTTTGTACTGATATATTTACCCAATGCACCAACAGATTTTTTAAGCAGCGTAAGGGTAGAGCATAGAGAACTGTTTTGGTGGGGCGTAGGGTACAGGGCTGGACAAAGCTATATGCTGAGTGCTGGTTTGCATCTTAATAAAAAATTCACTATTGGGTATGCGTTTGATAATTACACATCACCCATCAGCAGTTTTGATGCAGGCGCTAATGGCCACGAAGTATTATTGAAATACTCGTTCGACAAAAAGTAGCAGTACTCTATTTATAGTTTAGTTAGGGCAGCCGCAAGGCTGCCCTTTTTTATACCCGCTGCACAGCATATATATTGCCACTGGGCAACAGACATACTAAAAAATAAAAGCCGGCAGAGTACGCATAAAGCACAGAAAATAAATTTCAGTGCCTCCGAGAACAACAATTTTCGCTGCAGGTGGAAAATATTAGTTCCTGTATTTTCAAAAATTATTGAAAATATCATATCTTTGGCGTACAAAAATAAACAACTATGAAACTGATAATAATAGGTGGTGGTTTTGGAGGCCTTCGGCTGGCACGTAAACTGAATAACAAACCCGGTTTTGACATTACCATAATTGATAAAAATAATTTTCACCAGTTTCAGCCACTGTTTTACCAGGTGGCTACTGCTGGGCTGGATGCCAGCAATATTTCTTTTCCCCTGCGCAAGGTTTTTCACAACAGTAAAAACGTACGTTTTAAAATGGCCGAAGTGCAGCAAATTGTATCTGCACAAAATAAAATTATAACCAGCATTGGGCAAATGGAGTATGATGCACTGGTAATTGCCACCGGTGCTGATACCAATTTTTTTGGTAATAAAAATTTAATGGATAATGCTTTGCCCATGAAGAGTACGGTGGAAGCGTTGCAACTGCGTTACCGGCTATTAAAGAATTTTGAAACTGCCACTACGTTAAAGGATGAAAAAGCATTACAACAGTTAATGAATATTGTAGTAGTGGGCGGCGGTCCCACAGGAGTGGAACTGAGCGGAGCAATTGCAGATATGAAACGTTTTGTATTGTATAAAGATTACCCGGAGCTTGACTTTAGCAAAATGAATATTTATCTTTTGGAAGGTACCGGAAAAACGCTTGCAGCCATGAGTGAAAAAAGCAGCCAACAATCAAGAAAGTATTTAGAAAAACTGGGTGTTACCGTTTTAACCAACGCATTGTTGAAAGATTATGACGGCGAAAAAATTACTTTGCAAAGCGGCGAAGTAATTGAAAGCAAAATGGTAATATGGGCCGCCGGTATTAAAGGTAATGTGCCCGATGGTATTGATAACACATTACTGGCACGTGGCAACCGTATTAAGATTGATAAACAGTGTAAAGTGCAAACCACACAAAATATTTATGCTATTGGTGATGTGGCGTATATGGAAGAGGCCGCATGGCCCAACGGGCATCCTCAGGTAGCACCGGTGGCCATGCAAATGGCAGATATGCTGGCGGAAAATTTGTTGCGCATTGAAATGAAAAGCAGCAAAAAGCACCTGCAGGATTTTGTATACTACGATAAAGGAAGTATGGCAACAGTAGGCCGTAACCTGGCAGTAGTGGATATGCCCAAACCCAAATTACACTTTGGTGGTTTTTTAGCCTGGATGATTTGGATGGGCCTGCACCTGATGCTGATACTGGGTGTGAAAAACCGCTTTTTTGTTTTTATAAACTGGCTGTACAATTATGCTACTTACGACCAAAATTTGAGATTGATATTTGATGGGAAGGAGAAGAAATAAAATATTGACAATTCGGCTGACAACAAAAAAATAAAAAGGTTAAATCACCCTTTTCTGTCACAATATTCTGCTGCATTTTTGGTTTAGTAATTTAAACCAGCAAAAAACTCTGTTATGAAAAAAATCAGTTTCATTTTATCAGCAGCAATACTAATTGCAAACCTGCATACACAGGCACAGGATGCAGCGGAATCAGAAAAAAAAGAAAAGCCCAAGGCCAGCCATAAAATGAATATGATTAAAATAAACCTTACCGCTTTGCCGCTTAAAAACTACGGCTTTCAATACGAACGTGTATTAAGCCGCAAATTTTCTTTTTTATTGGGCTATAGAACAATGCCGCAAGGGGTGCTGCCGTTGCAGAACACTATTGTAGATTTAGTGGCAGATGGTGATGCAGAAACTGAAAAGCAAATAAAAGATCTTACACTCGGTAATACTGCTATCACACCCGAAATAAGACTGTACCTCAGCCGCAAAGGTTATGGCCGTGGTTTTTATGTGGCACCATTTTACCGCAATGCCACTTTTAAAGCTGGCGGTATAAATATAGAATATGAATCAACCCCAACAATTACAAAAACAATGGCGCTTTCCGGTAAAATTACCGGTAATACTTTTGGTTTACAAATTGGCGCACAGTGGAATTTAGGTAAGTATGTTTGTTTAGACTGGTTTATTATTGGTCCGCATATTGGTACAGGAAAAGGTGAATTAGCGGGCACATCATCACAACCATTAACCGCCACAGAGCAAGCCGATTTACGGCAAGGGCTGGAAGATTTGGATATACCCCTGAGTGATAAAACTGTTATTGTAAACGCAAATGGTGCAACTGTAAAATTAGATGGACCCTTTGCAGGTGTACGTGCCGGTATAAGTATTGGAATAAAATTTTAAGCAGTTATTTTAAAAATACTTTTGCTCTTACCTTAAATGCCGCAGTTTGATGCGGCATTTGTGCTTCAATAATAAGTTTTATTTCGGGAATAATTTCGGGGTATAGTTTACTCAAATTTTTTAGTACGGTTAATGAAAATGCTTTTACCGCCACCGGCTCGGTGGGGGAGGCAACATACTCAAAACAAATATCCATGATACTACCCTGGTATTTTTCGGGTATATCACTTTGCTGTATAAAGCGAATACTGTTACGTTTTACTGCATGGTGCAAATTTGGCTGCTGTAACTTTTTTACCAATACAGGCCAGTGCTTTTTTATTAATTCAGGGTGTGCCTCCACACAATAACTTACCGGCCAGGCACTGCGTTGCACCACCCTGTATTCGTCGTTTAAAAATAATGTAAACAGTTCGTCAAACCGCTGCTGGTTATTACCCACCCATTTTACAATTTTGGTGCAGTTTGCTTTGGAGTGTTCTTTTAAAATTTGTTCACGAAGGTTTAATGTTGCCACTTATTACACAGGTTTGCACGGAAAAGCAAGATTTATTTTAAGTTCAGTTGCGCCATATAAGGATGTTCAGGGTTTACAATTAACTCCTGCCTGCGTGGGTGAATGAGAACGTCCATTTCTTCCATTGGAATGGCTCCCAATAAAGGTTCATTATTGCCAGGTAAAATAAGTGCATTGCAAGAGGCAGTACGGTTTTTAAATTTTACAAGTAAAGGGCCAACTACATCATATTCAACAACGCTTCCATCAGCCATTACACTTTTTCTTTTTTCAATAAATGGTAATTCAAGCTGGCCTTGTATGGTCTCGTTAATTGCCATCATATAAGCACCGCTGTCAACTATCATATTTACATGCATGCGTTTAACATCTTCTTTGTCAAGATAATTTCTTCGTACCAATTCAAGGTCACCAGCATTTATAAGTTCAATATCTGCGAAAACCATTCCCATAGTAAACGTTTTATCAAATTTACGATTTTTCCTTATAAAGCATATTATAAAATTGGCAATAAAATTTGCCCGCAGATTATGCAAAATATGCAGAAAATAAAATACAAATCTGCGGCATCTGCGTAGTCTACGGGACATTCCTAAAATGTTATTGCATTCACCCTAAACCTGCCATTACTATACTCCAGCGATGGCATGGGGAACTTTACAATGTTCAAAATATTCAGCGCCACTTTAATGCCTTTCTTCTTTGTGCGGATTTTTGTTAAATCAATATCGGGCGCAAAATACCATTGGCGGTATCGTTTAATATCGGTGCGGTTAAAGTTTATATTGCCGCTGGCATCTTTGCCAATATTTTCATTTGCGCCAAACAGGCCCTCGGCGCCGGTGCCTACCGCAACATTTATCCATGCAGGCATTTTACTTTTTGGAAAAAACGATTTTATGTTAGCACTCAGCCAGTAGGTTTGCCCGTTGTAATCTTTTAAAAAACGTTCTGCAGTGCTGCTGCCAAAAATTTTATTGCTGCGTTGTATTAATGTTGGGTCGCTGTAAGATTTATGGTGAAAAGAAAATTTAAATTGTATACGCTGCTCATCCCACGCCAGTTCCTGCGCCACCAGCATACCACTGCCCAAAACGTTGGCAGTAAAGTCGCCCCAGCTCCAGCCCCATTCTTTACTAAAGCCATCCAGTGTTTCAATTACAGTTTGATAAAAAGCACCGCTCATGCCACCCAGCCAAATACGTTTTTTGCGTTCAATACCGGTCCAGCGCCATAATTCCATACTTGCTTTGCTTTCGGCATAAGCGCTGTAAGCATGGCCAATTTTATCAATACCCTTCCATTCTTTACTGTCGTTAAACGTATGAAAATTGCTTTGCGGATAATTTTTGTACCAAGCAGCGTAGAGACCCACCATAGCTCCGCTGTAACCAATGATGTTGGTGGCAGCGATGATTTTGGTGCGGCGTTTTACTTTTAAATCAGCTGAACCTCCACATATAAACATATCGTCTTTAATAACCGAGATACTACTTTTTACATTTGTGCTATCCTGTGCCTGTACTTGAAAACATAATACTACCAGTAGATAAAAGCTCAATAAAGCTCTTATTGTTGAAGTGAGTGACACAACCAAAGTTGAAGAATGTACAGATGTTGGTTTCATAAAAAACAAAAGTAACTTTATATACTATTAATTATTGTTAAACGTTAATTTTGCACTGAAATTTTATTAATATGGAAGCAACAACAATTGCAAAAATTGATACATGGTTAACTGGTAATTACGACCAAACCACAAAAGACGAAATAAAGAAACTGCAAAACGATAATCCGGTTGAGCTGGAAGATGCGTTTTACCGTAACCTGGAGTTTGGTACCGGTGGCTTGCGTGGCACTATGGGCATTGGCACCAACCGTATGAACAAATATACAGTGGGCATGGCCACCCAAGGTTTTGCCAACTATTTAAAAAAATCGTTTAGTGGAGATATTAGTGTGGCTATTGCACACGACTGCCGCAACAACGGCCGGTTTTTTGCAGAAACCACTGCTAATATTTTTGCAGCCAATGGCATAAAAGTGTATTTGTTTGAAGCGCTGCGCCCTACACCGGAATTAAGTTTTGCCATTCGCCAGTTAGGCTGCAAGGCAGGTGTTGTGTTAACCGCCAGCCATAACCCAAAGGAATATAATGGCTATAAAGCTTACTGGAATGATGGTGCACAACTGGTGCCTCCGCATGATAAAAACGTAATTGTGGAAGTGGAAAAAATTGCCAGTGTAGATGAAGTGAAATGGACTGGCGGAGAAGCAAATATTGTTGCCTTAGGAAAAGATTTAGATAATGCGTATCTGGATATGGTGAAAACATTATCCGTTTATCCGGATGTATGTGCGGCGCAGCATGATTTAAAAATTGTGTACACACCCATACATGGCACAGGTATAACCTTGGTGCCCGCAGTGCTGGAGCGTTTTGGTTTTACCAATGTTACCGTTGTTACAGAGCAGGCTAACCCTGATGGAAATTTTCCTACAGTGGTGTACCCTAACCCCGAAGAAAAAGAAACCATGAGTATTGGTTTGCAAAAAGCAAAAGAACTGGATGCTGATATTTTATTGGGTACTGACCCTGATGCAGACCGTGTGGCTATTGGTGTAAAAAACAGTAAAGGCGAGTGGGTGCTGATGAATGGTAACCAAACTGCTGTGCTTGCATTTAATTATATGATTGAAGCAAGAAAAGCCAAAGGGATTGCACAGCCTAATGATATGGTGGTGAAAACAATTGTTACCACCGATATGATTGATGAAATTGCCAAACAAAGCAATATTGCCTGCTACAATGTATTAACCGGTTTTAAGTGGATTGCGGCAATGATTAAAGAAAAAGAAGGCAAAGAAAATTATGTAGTAGGTGGCGAAGAAAGTTTTGGTTTAATGATTGGTGATAAAGTACGTGATAAAGATGCTATAAGTGCGGTGGCTTTATTATGCGAAATGGCAGCTTACGAAAAAAACAAAGGCCGCAGTTTGTATGATAAGATGGTTGATATGTACCTGCAATATGGTTTGTATAAAGAAGACCTGGTGAGCCTTACAAAAAAAGGTATGAACGGCGTTGCAGAAATTGCTGCTATGATGCAGGGTTACAGGGATAATCCGCCAACTACATTGGACGGCGTTGCTGTAACGCAGTTATTGGACTACGATTTAAAAGTGGGTAAAGATTTAACCACCGGCAATACATGGCCTATAGATTTACCAAAGAGTAATGTGCTGCAGTTTGTATTGGCAGATGGCAGCAAAATTTCTGCAAGGCCCAGCGGTACAGAGCCAAAAATTAAATTTTATTTCAGTGTAAAAGGCACCGTAAACAGTGTGGCCGAATTTGAAAGTGCAGAAAAAGCACTGGATGATAAAATTGTAAGGATAGTGAAGGAGATGGAGTTGAAATAAATTTTTTACATAAAGAAGCAGAAAACGCAGCAAAAAATGCTGCGTTTTTTTTTATCCATTATTACAATTTATATTGCAGTGGTTAATACTAACCAAACACAAAAAAGGACTGCAAAAATTTTAGGCTAAAAGCTACGCCAGCTGGCGGATTTGGGTTTTATGAGAAAATACGAAGATACTTACCGGCATAAAGGCTTGCGCAAAAAATTAGTAGATGTGCTGCGTGCAAAAGGAATTACTGATGAGAATGTTTTAACCGCCATTAATGCATTGCCACGCCATTATTTTTTAGACAGTGCATTTGATGAAATTGCTTATGAAGACAGGGCTTTTCCAATAGGGGACGGGCAAACAATTTCGCAGCCATATACAGTAGCTTATCAAACACAATTATTACAAATAAAGCCGTTTGATAAAGTATTGGAAATAGGCACCGGCAGTATTTACCAGGCTACTGTGCTGGCTGAAATGGGTGCACAGGTGTTTACTATTGAGCGGCAAAAAAATCTGTACGATAAAACAAAACAGTTTGTTTTTAAATCAAAGTACCCTAACCTTAAATTTTTTTATGGTGATGGGTTTGAAGGTTTGCCAACTTATGGCCCGTTTGACAAAGTGATTATTACAGCAGCTGCTCCTTTTATTCCACCAAAATTAATGGAGCAAATGAAACCTAGTGGTAAAATGGTAATACCGGTTGATGATGAGGCTGGCAATTATCAGCGCATGTTGCGGCTAACAAAAAATGCCGACGGTAGTTATACCGAAGAAGCGTTTGAGAACTTTTCTTTTGTGCCGATGCTGACGGGGAAAAATGGATAGCAATGGCCTCATAATTATTAATTACTCATTATAAATTATTAAGTAAAGAGGTTGAGGCCATAAATAACCAGTAATTAAAAATCAATAATTAACCTAGTTAATGAAATTCTTTTCTAAAATAACTTTCATCTGCAACCTTTGCTTTGTGGCATCCGTTATTTTACGTTTTGTAGAAAAGGCAAAGCAGCAGCAGGAAGATTTCAGGGGGCTTGTGCTTGCCAAGCCTTTAGAGAGTACCCTGGCAGTTTTGGGATATGGTGCCATACTCGTTAACGCTGTTTTTTTATTAGTATATGTTTTTGCTGCAGCGGCAAAAAAAACTAAACAAATTCCCAGGTGGATTGTAATAGCTAACTTAGTATTCTTTATAATTCAGATTTATTATTTTTTCATCAGTGATTTTTAAATGATACACAGCATACTAAAAGATAAACCTACCCGCCTGTTTTTAATACTGGCAGGTATTTTTATTAGCAGTGCTTTACTGGCTGAAGTTATTGGTGTAAAAATATTTTCGCTGGAAGATACGCTGGGTGTAAAGCGTGCCAACATAAATATTTTTGGCAGCCCTTTTAGTTTTCATTTAACCGCTGGTGTATTGCTTTGGCCGGTAGTTTTTATAATGACGGATATTATTAACGAGTACTATGGCAGCAAAGGCGTAAGGTTTTTAAGTTACCTCACTATAGTTTTAATTAGCTATGCTTTTTTAATTTTTACCGGAGCTATCAACTTATCACCTTCTGAGTATTTTTCGGTGGGTAACGAAATTGATAAACCCGATAATGCCTTTAAGGGAATTTTTGGGCAGGGCCTTTGGATTATTATTGGCAGCATGGCGGCTTTTTTAATCGGGCAAATTTTAGACGTCCTGGTTTTTCACCGCATAAAAAAAATTACAGGCGAAAAAAATATCTGGCTAAGGGCAACGGGCTCAACTTTGGTATCGCAATTGGTTGATAGTTTTGTAGTGCTGTTTATAGCTTTTTATATTGGCAAACGTATACAAACAGGGCAGGGCGTACCATGGAGTCTGCATCAGGTGCTGGTTACAGCAACTGGCAATTACATTTACAAATTTGCAGTGGCCATTTTACTTACGCCGCTTATTTACCTTATACATGGCTGGATTGAAAAATATTTGGGGCATACAACAGCTGCATCTATGAAGGAGGCTGCAATGAAGAAATAGTTTTGGTAATGCCCTGTATTAATACTGAAATTATCTGGATGTTTGTTGCCGGCGAGAGTATTAAAATATCATGCACAACACATAAGCTGCCGATAAATTAATAGCACGGAATTACTTGCGGTAGCATACTTCATAATGGTGCTTAAAAGCCTGTTGTAACAATATAGCGCAACATCCACAATCAGTATTTTAATATATTTGTATTGATACCATATGGAGTTAAAGTACAGCTTTCTTAACATCATTATACTTTTTGGGGCTCTTCAGGGGTTTATACTGTGTTTGTTTGCTTATCAAAAAAGAAAGCAAAATAAACATGCTGTTTATTTCTTTATTCTATTCCTGTTTTCGCTGGCTTTCTACAATTTGATGTATGCTTTTCTGGATATGGATCTGTTTAAGTATTACAGACCATTGCACCTGTTTCCTTATCCGTACAATTGGCTGATAGTTCCTGGCTTATATTTTTATGTAAGGAATCAGCTGCAGCCAAACAAACACCAGCGGTATTTTAAAAAAGAATGGTATTTGCTGTTGCCGGCGGCCATCTATTTGCTGTTAAGGGTTTACTGGTTTACAATATCTGCTGTTGAGAACAGCTACAGAATAACGCAGGTACTTGTAACATCGGACTTTTTTAGAATTCAGGAGTTCGCAATTTTGGCCTTCAATATTTTTTTACTGCTCCGTTTGTTGTACGTAATAAAAAAGCAGGAACAACAGGAAGTACAAAATATAAAAGTTGCTAGCTTCCGCAAATGGTTAAAGTTGTTCATCCGGGTATTCTTATTACTAACAGTGTCAAATTTTTTATGCTTCGGTATTGATATGATATTGCATAACGGCCATGAAACTTTTGCGTTTCTCTATCCCACATTAATAAGCAATGCCCTATTTATTTACTGGGTTGGATTTATTGGTTTTACAAATCCCGGTAGGTTTTTTAATAATCCGCATACCAACGATGGGTTTTCGGCATTGCAAATTTTGGAAATGGACCGTAAGCTGGCCGTTGCCATGAAGGAGCAAATGTTATTCCGGCAATCCAGTCTTACCGTACAGCAGTTGGCCGAAGCGCTGGCAATTCCTTCAAAAGAGCTAACAAAATTTCTGCAAGAGCAACACCAAATGAATTTTTCGGAGTATGTTAATCACCACCGCATTGAATATGTGAAGGAACTCATTAATTCTGCGGCGGCAGAAAAATATACGCTGGTAAGTTTGGCCGAGTTATCAGGCTTTGCCTCCAAATCTTCTTTTAATGCCATCTTCAAGAAAATAACAGGACTTACACCTTCAGCATATAAAAAGCAGCAATCAATCAGTGGTTAAAACGTCCAAAAACTATTTTTCTGGACATATAAGCGCCTTTAAAACTGCAATTTCATCTATGAGTGCAGCAACTTTACAGTACACTAAAAAGGTAACTATGAACTCCCTTAAATTTATTACGGTCCTTAGTTTTTCTATTTGCGCTCTTACATCTTTTGCCCAAACCAAAACCGAATTGAAGTGGCTGCAACAAAATACTGCCGAATTGAAAAGCGGCGAAGGCTATAATTTTTCTGCCCTAAAAAAGGCAATTGGTAACCGGCGTATTGTAGCCTTAGGCGAAAGCACCCATGGTTCCGGAACCTATTACCATCTTAAATCTGAATTGGTGAAATTTCTGCATAAAGAAATGGGGTTTGAAGTGCTGGCCATGGA
>JAGVCC010000411.1 GCA_020059395.1 Chitinophagales bacterium
AGCTTTACTTACCAGTTTTACATTTATACGTGCGGCACGGTTAGCATTTTTTAAATCGAAAATTAATTGTGCTAAATCTTCAATAGAATAAATATCATGATGCGGCGGCGGAGAAATTAATCCCACACCCGGTGTGCTGTGCCTTGTTTTACCAATCCAGTCATCTACTTTATGGCCGGGCAATTGTCCGCCTTCGCCGGGTTTTGCACCCTGTGCCATTTTAATTTGCAATTCATCGGCCTCTGTTAAATATAAACTCGTTACACCAAATCTTGCACTGGCCACCTGTTTAATAGCACTACGCATACTGTCTCCATTTTCCAATGGAGTGTATCGTCTTTCATCTTCACCACCTTCACCGGTATTACTTTTGCCGCCCAAGCGGTTCATGGCAACAGCCAGGGTTGTATGTGCTTCCCAACTGATAGAGCCAAAGCTCATAGCACCAGTAGCAAAACGTTTGTAAATATTTTGCGCCGGTTCCACTTCATCAATAGAAATAGAAGGCCTGTTCTTTTTAAAATTAAATAAGCTGCGAAGCGTAGCGGCTTTTTCACTTTGATCATTTACATGCTTGCTGTATTTTTTAAACGTAGCATAGTCATTCATTTTAGTTGAATACTGCAGCAGGTGAATGGTAGTAGGATTAAATAAATGGAACTCTCCTTTACGTTTCCATTGGTAAATGCCACCCACCGGTAAACGGTCTACCGGAATATTTTTGCGGCTGAAACCCATTTGATGTTTGGTTAAGGCTTCAGTTGCAATATTATCCAGGGTCATACCATCAATACGGCTAACTGCACCGGTAAAATATTTATCAACCACTGCTTTGCTTAAACCGAGTATTTCAAAAATTTGTGCCCCCTGATATGATTGCAATGTTGAAATACCCATTTTAGAAAATACTTTCAACAAACCATCACACACCGCTTTAATATAATTATAGCGTAACTTTTCCCAGTCCAAATCCGTTTGCAGGGAACCATTGACTTTCATGTTACGAATAGAAGCCAATGCCAGATAAGGATTGATGGCTGTGGCACCAAAACCAATTAAACAGGCAAAGTGATGCACTTCCCAAACATCTCCTGCTTCCACTACAATACCTACCTGCCCACGCAACCCTTTACGAATAAGATGATGGTGTACTGCGGCTGTAGCTAACAGTGATGGTATGGGAGCATGTTCAGAGTCAACCGCACGGTCGCACAAAATCAATACTTCAAAACCATCATGCACAGCATCTTCTGCATAGCGGCACAAACGGTCCAGCCCTCTTTGCAAAGAACCCGGCTTACCATCGGCACGGAAATATGTTTGTAGTGTTTTTGCCTGAAAAATACCCGTATCAATACTTCTTAATTTTTCCAATTCAGTACTGGTTAACACGGGTTGCTTTAATGCCACTGTATGGCAATGCTCAGGCGCTTCATCTAATAAGTTACCGTTGTTACCCACAAAATTTGCAAGGCTCATTACCAAACGTTCCCTTATCGGGTCAATTGGCGGGTTGGTAACCTGCGCAAACAATTGCTTAAAATAAGATGATAAATGTTGTGGCTGATCGCTTAATACAGCCAACGGTGCATCAGTACCCATTGAGCCGATGGGTTCTTTACCATCAACAGCCATTGGCTTTAAAATGGTTTCAATATCTTCTGTTGAGTAACCAAATGCTTTTTGATATTTTAAAACAGATGCTTCTGAGAGATGCGTAAACGCCACACGGGGTTCTTCAATTTCTTCTAAGCGAATTTTATATTTATTCAGCCATTCGCCATAAGGTTTTTGCGTGCAAATGGTTTGTTTCAATTCGTCATCACTAATAATTCTTCCCTGCTCCATATCCACCACAAACATTTTACCTGGTTGCAGGCGGCCTTTTTCTTTTACCAGTTTTTGGTCAATAGGTAAGGCTCCGGTTTCGCTGGCCATTATAACACGGTCATCTGTTGTAACAGTATATCTTGAAGGACGTAAACCATTTCTGTCTAATGTGGCACCAATAATTTTACCATCGGTAAATGAAATAGAAGCCGGACCATCCCATGGTTCCATAATAGAGGCATGGTATTCGTAAAAAGCTTTCTTTACAGGATCCATTGCTTCATTACCGTCCCATGCTTCGGGAATAAGCATCATCATAACATGTGGTAAACTGCGGCCTGTTACATGCAGCAGCTCAATCATGTTATCCAAGCAGGCAGAGTCTGACTGTCCATCAGCAACCACCGGCAATAGCATTTCCATTTCTTCTCTGGTAAAGAAGGTTGATTCAAAGCCATGTTCACCGGCTTTTAACCAGTTTAAATTTCCCTGCAGTGTATTTATTTCTCCATTGTGAGCAATGTAGCGGAAAGGCTGCGCCAGTTTCCACGAAGGAAAAGTATTGGTGGCAAAGCGGCTGTGTACCAACCCAAATGCACTTACCACTCTTTTGTTAGTAAGGTCTGTAAAATAATTACGTACCTGATTGCTTGTTAACTGCCCTTTGTATACAATTATTTTGTACGAAAGCGATGCGATGTAAAAACCAATAGCATCCTGCTTTACAGTGCTGCGTATGGTATGTGATGCATAGTTACGCAGTACGTATAGTTTACGTTCAAATTCTTCAGGAGATTTTACATAATCAGGGCAGGCAATAAATACATGCTCCATTTCCGGCTCTACACTTAATGCGGTAGGGCCAATATTTTCCGGATTAACCGGCACCTTACGGTAAGCCAGTACTTCCATACCCATTTTTTCTGCAGCCCTGTTAAATACAGCACGGCATTCTTCACGTAAACGAATTTCTCTTGGAAAGAAAACAACCCCCACCCCATATTTACCAAACGGCGGCAAATGCACGCCTAACTTTATACATTCATCAAAGAAAAATTCATGCGGCATCTGTATCATTATACCTGCACCATCGCCAGAATTATTTTCGCAGCCGCAGGCGCCACGATGTTCCATATTTTCAAGCACTGTTAAAGCATCTGAAATATGCTGATGGCTTTTGTTGCCTTTAATATTGGCAACAAAGCCAATACCACAGGCATCATGCTCGTATGACGGATGATACAACCCTTCATACTTTTCGTCATTTTGCTGAATACCACTTTTGTTTACAAGTGTGTTCATTGCTGCATTTTTTAGTTTGGTTAATCGCTTTTATTCTCAGGGCACAGCCCTGCTTTTCATATTCAGCAGTAATCGTTATTTATATTTTAGCAAGGATGTTGCAGCACCCCGGCATTTTAAGCAGGCTCCAGTTGTTTTACTTTTTTCTTTGTTTCAATAGTAGCCGAAGTAATTACTTTCATCTCTGTCATTGCTTCACGTAAAACAGTACCCACTTTTTCTACCGGATGATTGCGTAAAATTTTATTTACTTCAATTAAAGAACGGTTATCAACACCGGCATCTTTACCGCTGTTAAAGTTGGCACCAATCACATCTTTTTCTACTGTTGTCATAAATTCTTTCAGCAAGGGTTTGGCAGCATGGTCAAATAAATAACAACCGTATTCTGCTGTGTCAGAAATTACCCTGTTCATTTCAAATAATTTTTTACGGGCAATGGTGTTTGCAATCAATGGTGTTTCATGCAGCGATTCGTAGTATGCACTCTCTGCTTTAATACCAGCTTCCACCATTGTTTCAAATGCTAACTCCACACCAGCACGTACAAAAGCCACCATTAATAAACCATTATCAAAATATTCCTGTTCGCTTATTGCTATATCCGCAGGTGCAGTTTTTTCAAAATTAGTTTCGCCGGTTGCCTTGCGCCAGGTTAATAAATTTTTATCATCATTAGCCCAGTCTTCCATCATGGTTTTGCTAAAGTGGCCGCTCATAATATCATCCTGATGTTTTTGAAACAGCGGACGCATAATATTTTTAAGCTCTTGCGATAATTCAAATGCTTTCAGTTTTGCAGGATTGCTTAAGCGGTCCATCATAGCCGTTACACCGCCGTGTTTTAATGCTTCGGTTATTACTTCCCAGCCATACTGAATAAATTTAGCGGCATAACCTGCATCCACTCCTTTCTCCACCATTTTATCAAAACATAAAATAGAACCTGTTTGCAATACACCGCATAAAATAGTTTGCTCGCCCATTAAATCACTTTTTACTTCTGCCACAAAAGAAGAACGAAGTACACCGGCCCTGTGGCCGCCTGTTGCAGCTGCATAAGCTTTTGCCTGTGCCAGCCCTTTTCCTTCGGGGTCATTCTCCGGATGAACCGCAATTAATGTAGGCACACCAAAACCTCTTTTATATTCTTCACGTACTTCAGTACCAGGGCATTTTGGTGCCACCATTATTACTGTAATATCTTTGCGTATTTGTGTACCTTCTTCCACAATATTAAAACCGTGAGAGTAAGAAAGCGTGGAGCCTTTTTTCATTAAAGGCATAATTGCTTTTATAACCGCAGTATGTTGTTTATCGGGAGTTAAGTTTAATACTAAATCAGCAGCAGGAATTAACTCTTCGTAAGTACCCACAGTAAAACCATTTTCTGTGGCATTTTTCCATGATGCTCTTTTTTCTGCAATGGCTTCTGCACGTAAAGTATACGAAATATCCAAACCAGAATCTCTCATATTCAAACCCTGATTAAGGCCTTGTGCGCCGCAACCCACAATAACAATTTTTTTACCTTTTAAAACATTTACA
>JAGVCC010000089.1 GCA_020059395.1 Chitinophagales bacterium
CCTTGTATTGAAACTTTTTTAATCATATTCTTCTATAAAACAAAAATCTCCCGATTTTTTATCGGGAGATTCTTTATGTGTTAGTCTGTTTATTTAGTCAGTGTTAACAAAAGCATCCCCCGCCATTTGTAAAATAGTAGCTAAAATAAAACCAGGTAAATGCGTTGTTATTGTTCATCAGAATTCAAAATTAAGGCAAGTTATTTAAACAAACAAAAAAATCCCTCTTAAAAATTAAGAGGGACTCTAAAAAATTGTCTGTAATCTTGAAAATTATATAATTAAACCGGTATAATCAGACAATTTGAACCGGTACTAGTTGTCAGCTTATTTTTTAACGGCTGAATCAACAACAGCTTTAACTGTAGAATCTGCAGCTTTAACTGTAGAATCAACTGTAGCAGCAGCAGCTTTAGTTGTAGAATCAACTGTAGCAGCAGCAGCGTTTGCTGTAGAATCAATTGCATCTTTTGCAGCTTCTGTAGTTTCACCTGAATTACAAGCAGCGAAGAAAGTTACAACTGCTAATGCTAAAATTACTTTTTTCATTGGTTTTTGTTTAAATTTTAAAATTATAATTTTCAATTTATACACCGTTTAAAAAAAGGTAACCCGTTTTTTTTAAATTTTTTTTTCGTTGTTTTGGGTTACAAACCGCACTTAAACGTATTAATACTAACCGGGTGAGTTATTTAGAAGAAGAAATAAGATTGCTAAAAGGATTGGCTGTTAATGATAAACAGGCAGTTGAGCAGATTTACAGGGATAATTATAATACCATTCAGGCATTTATACTTAACAACAACGGCAGTACAGATGATGCCCGGGATATTTTTCAGGAGGCCATGATTGTGTTGTACGCAAAGGCACAGTCTGCAGAATTTGAGCTTACCAGTCAGTTAAAAACGTACATATATTCCGTTTGCAGGCGGCTTTGGCTAAAAAAGTTGAACCAAATGCAACGCTACAGCAACGGGTTTTCTGATAAGTTTGAAGAAACGATACCTGTGGAAGAAGACATTGAGCACCACGAGAAAAAAGATGCTGATTTTGCTTTGATGGAGGCAGCACTTGGCAAAATAGGCGAACCGTGTAAAAGCCTGCTGGACGCTTATTATGTACAAAAAAAACACATGCAGCAGATTGCTGTAGAATTTGGATATACAAATGCAGATAATGCAAAAACACAAAAATACAAGTGCCTGATGCGCCTTAAAAAATTGTTTTTTGCCCAATACAAAAATGGATAATAATATGGACGACATTTTATTACTTGACGCAGCCGAAAGGTACCTGAGAGGAGAAATGAGTGAACAGGAAAAAACTTATTTTGAAGACCTGCGCAAAACCAATCCGGAAGTAGACCAGATGGTTGTTGAACACACTTATTTTTTGCATGAACTTGAGAGTTATGGCAATACTAAAAACTTTAAGCACAACCTGCACGAAGTGGAGTTGAAGCTTACTGAGGAAGGTGTAATAAAAAAACCTTTATTAAAAGGCAAAGCAAAAGTGGTGTACTTATGGAACAGGCACAAACGGACTGTTGCAGTGGCAGCGAGCATTGCAGCGATTGTATCTGTTTTTTCAATGGGTTTATCGGCAATTTATAATACTGGCAAAACAGACCCTCAGCTTTCGCAGTTGAGCAGAGAAGTTGAAAATATTAAAAGAGACCAGCGCAATACCAATAAGACCCTTAAAGACTTTATAAAAGTTGATCCGGGTGCCACGCCAAAATCTGGCGGTACTGGCTTTTTAATTGATGGTAACGGGTATTTAATTACAAACACCCACGTTTTAAAAGGGCAGCGTATTATTGCCACTAACGATAAGGGCCAGCAATTTTTAGCCAAAGTGTGTATGAAGGATGATGCAAGGGATATTGCGGTACTGAAAATTGATGACAAAGATTTTAAACCATATGCCCAATTACCTTACAGCCTTAACCGTAAAGTAAAACTTGCTGAACCTGTTTACACTTTGGGTTATCCGAAAGATGAAATTGTGTACAGCGAAGGTTACCTTAGCAGCGAAACTGGTTATAAAAGCGATACGCTTTCTTACCAAATATCTATTGCGGCAGACCACGGTAACAGTGGTGGCCCGGTATTAAATAAGAATGGTGATGTTATTGGAATTTTAACCAGCAATTTTGAAGGCGGTGCAGTATTTGCAGTTAAGTCAATGTACATTTTTAAAACTGTGGAAAATCTTAAAAAAGATACTGCTTACAGCGACATTAAATTAAGCAATGCCAACAGTATAAAAAAATTAACCAGGGAAGATCAGGTACAAAAAGTAAACAGCTGTGTTTTTCTTATAAAGAGTTATTAAATCCGGAATTGAGCAAAAAGTGAAAACAAAGGCGCCAAATTTTGGCGCCTTATTTATTTTGATATTGTTATTTCATCCATAAAAATGTGCGTATCTCCTCCTGCCCCTTCGTGCCAGGCAGGCAACTTGCCAAACTGCATGGCTTTTATTTTTACATAGCGGGCTTGCACAGGTGAAAATGCTGCCACTACTTTTTTAACCTGCACATTTAAATCTTCTATTGGTAAAAAATTTTCACTACTGTAAACTTGTTTGTAATTAATACTGTCGGTAGCAACTTCTATTATTAATTGTTTGGGGGCTACAATCCATGCCCTTGTATCCTGTAAAAAGCCGGTGGTTACACCAGAGATGTGTTTTATATCTTTTAAATCAATAACCACTTCTGCATCAGTTTTTTGAAAACCCATCCAGTTGCCTTTGCGCCAGTTGATACTTCCATAAATACCATCAATTAAGCCATTAACACCTCCACAATCATACATAGGTTCGCAAGGGGTATTCAGTATAACACTCCAGTCATGCTCTCTTTTAATAAATGATGCTGCAGTTGCATAGCTTGTAACACCCTTACTATTAATTGCAATTGCTTTTATTGTGGTTGATTTATCTACAACAAGTGGTGCAGTATATTTTATTGAAGTTGCCGTTGGGTGTGTACCATCAACCGTATAATACAGCTGTACGTTTTTTTGTGAGGATGATAATGTTACCTGTTTTATTCCTGTGAATGATACGGCACCTCCGGCAATAACCGGATTAATTACAATTTTATCAGCCTCTATTGCAGTAGCTGGAAAATCATTACTTCCAAATGAAGCGGCTGTTTTACCCATATAGAATTGCAACATGCCACCTTTGGCAATATCGAAGTAAGACAAGTATGATTTGTTATAGTTGCTGCCATTTAATGAAGCAGACTGCACATAAAAATTTTTATCGGAAATATTATTCGCAGCAATTACAAATTGTTTTCCGTTTTCTAAATTAATAACGGCTTTAGAAAACAATGGCGTGCCTATAATGTATTCTGTTGTGCCCGGTGTAACCGGATAAAAACCCAATGCACTCAAAACATACCAGGCACTCATTTGCCCGCAGTCTTCATTTCCTTCTAACCCATCAGGCGCATCATGATACATATCATTTATTATCTGATGAATTTTTTCCTGAGTTTTATAAGCTTTACCGGTAAAGTTGTACAAGTAAGCAATATGGTGGCTCGGCTCATTGCCGTGTGCGTATTGCCCAATCAAACCTGTAATATCAGCCTGGTCACGGCCGGTTGTTTGCTGCGGCTCACTAAAAAGTGCATCCAGTTTTTGGGCCAACTTTTCTTTGCCTCCCATTAGTTCTAAATAACCATTTACATCATGCGGAAAGTAAAATGAATATTGCCAACTGTTTGCTTCTGTAAAACTGTTGTTTACTTCCCTTGCATCAAAAGGGCTTATCCAGTTGCCATTTTTCCTTGGCCGCATAAACCCTGTACTCACATCCAGTATATTTTTATAAGCCTGCGCCCGTTTAAAATAAACAGCGGCAATATCATTTTTACCTAGTGCTTTTGCAAACTGTCCAATGCACCAGTCATCATATGCATATTCCAGTGTTTTGCTTACACTTTCATGTTCATCGTCCTGTTCAATTACGCCATTGGTCATTAATGCAGGCAATCCCAAATGATTCCATGTGGCGCTTTTTTGCATGGCCTCCAATGCCAGCAAAGCATCAAACTTTTTAAGGCCTTTCACATAGGCATCAACAATTACAGGCACACTGTGATAACCAATCATACAATCCGTTTCGCAGCTGCTTAACTCCCAAACGGGCAGGCGGCCACCTTCCTTATACTGAGCTAAAAAAGATTGTATATAATCAATAGTGCGCTTTTGATCGGTAATAGTGTATAAAGGATGTGCACCACGGTGTGTGTCCCACAAACTAAAAACTGAATAATTGGTAAACCCTTTTGCTGTATGAATTTTATTATCACGGCCACGGTACTGTCCGTCAACATCCATATTAATATTTGGCACCACCATTGTATGATATAAGGCAGTATAAAATATTTTTAGCTGACTATGGTAATTACTTGTTACTTCAATTTTACTCAATTCTTTATTCCATGCCTTATCTGCCGCATTTTTAACGGCATCGAAATTCCAGCCGGGCAGCTCTGCTTTTAAGTTTTTTTGTGCCCCTTCAATACTAACGCCACTAACAGCCACTTTCGCCAACACCTGTTTTGTATTAAAAGTGAAGAATGCTTTTAAGTTTTTAGCCGAATCAATTGTACTGATGCGCTGTGGTAATATGGTGTCATTATTCCAAATGCCATTGGCTGTAAATGGTTGCGAAAATTCCACTACAAAATATACGTATTGATTTTCTGCCCATGCCCTGCTTCTTCTTAAACCTGCAATGGTATAATTATTTATAATTTTTAAAGATGACTCCAGCACAATGTCACGGTGTTTTAAATCCAGTATTACCGTATTGTTTTGGGCTGATGAAAAACTGTATTTATGCAAGCCCACCCGTGTAGTGGTTGTAAGCTCTGCCAGAATATTATCATCAACCAGTTTTACGGCGTAAAAACCAGGTGTTGCTTTTTCGTTGGCATGCGAAAA
>JAGVCC010000288.1 GCA_020059395.1 Chitinophagales bacterium
CGAAAGATTACAGTTATTGCTTACCCAGTTATCCGGCAGCGGTGCGCCGCAAAAAATTGCAGTAGCCACACAGGAAGGGCTTGAAATTGTAACTGTAGAAAACATTATTTACATGGAAGCGGTGGGCAACTACACACAACTGTATTTTATTAATGGCAAGCCTTTGCTGGCATCAAAAACATTAAAAGAGTTTGAAGAAATGCTTCAGCATGCTGGTTTTTTCCGCATACACAATGCATCGCTTGTAAATGTGGTGTATATAAAAAAATATATTAAAGGCGATGGTGGGCAGGTAATACTAAGCAACGGTACTGTGCTGGATGTGGCAAGAAGGCGCAAAGAAGAATTGGTGGAAATGCTGGTGAAAATAGCACCTAAAATTTAGTGGTAAAAAAACTTATTTTTGCCGCATGAATAAACCCAGTTTAAACACCTGCCTATCTCCGGCCCTGTTACATTTATACGATTTAAAAAATGCTGTTGTTGTTATTATCGATGTTTTTCGTGCCACCAGCACCATAGCTTCTGTTTTACATAACGGGGCAAAATGTATAATACCGGTTGATACTGTACCCAAAGCCATTGAAATAAGTAAACGTATTGATGGTATTGCAGCTGGCGAAAGAGATGGAAAAATTGCCGATGGTTTGCAGCATGGCAACTCACCTTTAGAATACAGTACCGATTTTATTAGTGGTAAAACTCTGGTGCTTACCACTACCAACGGCACCAAGCTGCTGCACATGGCATTGGATAATAATGCAGACACCATCATCAGTGGTTCGTTTCCAAATTTGTCGGCTGTTTGCAATTATTTAACAGCGCAAAATAAAAATGTAGTGCTTGGCTGTGCCGGATGGAAAGACCGCTATAATTTAGAAGACACTTTATTTGCTGGTGCAGTTATTAGCAAAATAAAAGAGCATTTTACAATACATTGCGACAGCTCTTTAACTGCCGAACTGCTGTACGAAAAACATAAAGATGATTTAACCGGCTTTGCACCTAACCTTACGCACTACCACCGTTTGGTAGAACGCTTTGGTTTAATAGAAGACATACGCTTTTGTTTAACACCCGATGTCGCCAATGTGCTTGTGGTGTATGAAGATGGTAAACTGGTAAAGAAATAAAAGCTGCTGTTATGGAAATAAAAGAATGGGTTCATAAAAATGTTTCTCCGGATGGTTTTTTAAAAACTGGCGGCAGAGTAAAAACCGAAAAAGGGATTTGTACATCTCAAACTGATGGCTGTACTATAAAAACATGCAGATGTGTAAAAGGGCATTGGGTATCCCTAAATTTTGGATATGATAAGAAACAAAAGACTGTTTCAGGAATAACATTGTATTGCACAAATAAAAAAGAGTATAATCAATTGCTTACTGCTTTACAAAATGCAGGAGTTTAGTAAAGAAAACTTTACCCAAATTCCTTTACAATGTTAAACCCATTAATTGGTTCACTTTTTTATAAAAATTAATTTTGGCTGCTCCGATACCAATATTTTGTAAATTTGATTAATGAATAATGAGAGAAAAAACGAACAGCCTTTATCTGAAATTTTTGGCTTTCCAATAACTAATCAAACTGAGAGAGCTAAAAGATACAGAGAAAATAAACTTTGTCCTTATAATAATATTGTTTCAAACTGTACAAAGAACAGTATTGAATTCCCTTTGGGAGTATGCAGCCTGAATCATAAAAAAAAACCAGTAATTATTTGCCCTATCCGGTTTAGAGAGGATTGGCAGATAATAAGTGACGCAGCGGATTTTATTTTTGAGGGTAAAAAAACATGGACACATATAGGTGAAATACGATTAAAAGATAAACATGGTAAATCAGCAGGCAATATCGACTATGTTTTAGTTGCCTATGACGAAAAGGGCCGTGTTTTAGATTTTGGTTCTCTCGAAGTTCAGGCGGTTTATATTTCAGGAAATCTAACCGGGCCATTTACTGCTTTTTTAGAAAATCCATCTCCCGATTTTAGTTGGCAGCAAGCCTTTAAATATCCCAAGCCCGATTATCTTTCCTCATCAAGAAAAAGACTTATTCCTCAAATAATTGCTAAGGGCTCAATATTAAAACAATGGAATAAAAAACAGGCTGTGGCTTTACAAACCAGTTTTTACGATACATTACCATCGTTACCCGAATTTGACAAAGCGGTTTCTGATTTTGCATTTTTCCTTTACGACCTTGTTCAAGATAAAACAAATCAAAGTTTATCTTTAAAATTACAAAGAATAGTATACACTAAGTTTGAAAATGCCTTAGAACAAATTGCAAAATTTGAAGCAGGGTCTATATCAACATTCACAGAGTTGCTACAAAAGAAGCTTGATGAAAAGAGGAATGGTAAATCTATAATTGATAGTCAGCAAAATATAGTTGCAGAATGAAAAATCAAATAGCTATGTTTGAAAGTAAAGAGACAAGAATTGAACAGCTTGTTGTCAATGTTGCATCTGTACCTCAACGAAGTCCGTTTAGATATCCGGGTGGTAAAACATGGTTGATTCCAACAATTCGGCAATGGTTGAAACAGGAAAATAAATCTGTTGCTGAACTTATTGAACCTTTTGCAGGTGGTGGTATTGTAAGTTTAACAGCAGCATTCGAAAAATTAGCTGAGTATATAACAATGGTTGAGCTAGATGAAGAAATTGCTGCTGTCTGGGAGGTAATATTGAACGGAAAAAATAAATGGCTTGCAGAAAAAATTCTTTCATATGATTTAACCCACGCAAATGTTAAAGCAGAACTTGATAAGTCCAATAAACAACTGCAGGATATAGCGTTTTGTACAATTCTGAAAAATAGAATTTTTCATGGTGGCATACTTGCAAAGGGGTCTGGCATGATTAAAAATGGAGAAAAGGGAAAAGGAATAGCATCAAGATGGTATCCAAAAACTTTACACGACAGAATTACAGCAATTGGTTTTGTAAAAGATAAAATTAATTTTATTACAGGTGATGCCTTTGAAATACTGGAAAAAAATATGAATAATGAAAAGGCATATTTTTTCATTGACCCCCCTTATACTATCGCAGGTAAACGATTATACACTCATTATGAAATTAATCATGAAAAATTATTTGAGCTTACTTCTAAAATTAAAGGTAAATACATGTTAACATATGATGACACACCAGAAATCAGACAGCTTGCCCATAAATACAAGTTACAGTTCAAAACAATTCCAATGAAAACCACTCTTCACTACGAAAAAACAGAAATTATAATATCGGATGATTTTACCTGGTGGATTTAAGGAATCTAAATTCACAAAATCTACCTAAGCATTACTTACTATTATTAAATCTACCTTAAAACACAAATACTGATTTTTTCCCAACAAACTCCCCGTTTTAAGCGGTTTACTCAGCTATTTTCCGTTACTTTTGCAAATTGCCCTTTTCGCATTGATAAGTGCAATTCAAACGTACATCTAACATCTTAAATCGTACAACAATTGGCATTATCGCACTTAGTAAAACATGTTTACAACAACGGCAGTGATGAAGTAATAAGGAGGGGTAAAAAAATTCAGTCGCAAAGCTTTGTAGAAATGGTGGAGCATGATCAGCTGATGAACAGCGTGACCTTTCGTGTTAAAGATGACAGCTACAGTACATTTTATAAAGTGCATATTCAAAAATATGCCGACCCTAAAACCATAACCGTACGCTGCAGCTGCCCTTATAACCTGGGGGATATTTGCCGCCACGAAGCAGCCGCTTTGCTGCGTCTGCAGGAAATGGTTGATAAAAACATGCTGGGTAATGCCGACATTTCTTACAAGCAACTGCATACGGTTGCCAAAATGAAATTTATTGAATTAAAAACTATAAAACTCCTTTCTTCACCTGACATTTATGATAAAGCAGAACTGATGCTGCGGAGTAATAAGGCCACCATTAATAAAGCTGCTGACGAACGTGTAGAAGCAGTGCTGGAATACGAAGGGCAAACCTACCCGTTAGTAATTCAAAAAAATGACGAAAGGAATTTTGATACTTCTTGCAAGTGTACTGAAACAGCACATCCACTTTGTGAACATAAAACCATGCTGTTTTTACAATTACTAAATGCTTTTGGCCCCTACTATTTTGACAGTATACGTAATTGGGATAAAGAGAAAAATAAACTGCTGCAAATTTACGGTTACACCTTAGATGATGATTTAACCGGCAAGTTTGAGTTTACATATAAAGACGGCAAGCCCTTTTTAAAAGTGCTGGACACCTCCATTAAAAGGGTGGCAGCACCTGCATCCATGCCTGCTAAAACAGAATATGCAGAGGCACCCGTTGAAACAGCAACCGAAACAGCACCTGTGCCACAACAAGCTGATAAACGGCTGGGTGTGGTATTTAATTTTAACAGTACTGCTTACCCTTATTTTACTGTAGATGCTATACAAGGCGAAGCAAGAGATGATAATAAAAAATATACAGGCAAGGTTGAAAAAATTGACTTGTCGAAATATGTGGATACAGAAGTGTTTGACGAAAACGACAAACAGCTGTTGCAGCAAATACGCAAACTGCAGCCATCAGAAATAAATAAATATCTGGACCGTAACTCCCCCTTTAGCGGCATTTGGGAAAATATTATTCACACCGACGGCGATGAGCTGCCGGAAGAAACCAAAAGCCTTATGGCAGAATACCTGCAACCCAAACTAAAAAAACTGTTTGAAGAGCAGAATGCCAATCATTTTATATTTCTGCTGCCAGAGAAAAAAACTTTTAAAACCACCGAGTTAAAGGAAGTAACGGTAAGCAGCCAGTTTATTGCGCCGCTGTTTAAAGTGTTTGCAAAAAATAACCACTTTGAAATTGCCTGCACAGCAAAGCTGCAGGGGCAGGCTGTATCGCTAAATGAAAACGAATGCAGCAGCAGTCATTTCTTTTTGCATGATGATGTACTATACCTGTGGGAAAAATCAGAAGACATTTTACAGGCGGAAAAATTTTTAAAGCAGGGTAACATTCAGTTAAGTAAAGAAGACTGGGCAGAAAAAATGCAGAAAGTAATTTTACCGCTTACTAAAGAATATGCAGTAGAATTTGATAAATCATTAACCAGAGAAGTAAAAAACGTAGCCCCCGAAATTAAGCTGCAACTGCAGGAAAAAGGAGATTACCTTGTTTTTCAGCCTATATTCAGTTATCAGGGTTACGAAACAAAAATTAGCGATAAAGAGACGGTTACTATTCCTGATGGTGATAAAATTCTCATCATTCAGCGTAATAAAGATGCAGAAGAAATGTTTTTTGAAAAGCTTGAAAATCTGCACACACTTTTTGTGCGTCCACAGGATAAAAGCAGCCTTGTATTAAAAGGCAGCGATGTGCTTCGTAACAACTGGTTCTTTTTATTTGTAGATGCCATGAAGGAAATGAAAATTCCGGTGTATGGTTTTGAGGCGTTACGCAATTTCAGGTTTAACAC
>JAGVCC010000327.1 GCA_020059395.1 Chitinophagales bacterium
ATGGACGGGTTGATTGACCAGGCCAAAGCACAGCTATGGAATATGGTAAGCACCATGGGCAAAGCCAAATGCACCGGAGATGCCACACCCCAAATTGAAATTGCACTGTACGAATATGGCCGCACCAGCAATGATGCTAAAAAAGGTTATGTAAAGCAGATAAACAGTTTTATTACCAGCCTCGATTCGCTGAGCGAAAACCTGTTTAACCTTACTACAATGGGTGGTGATGAATATTGCGGCCAGGTAATTAAAAGCAGTATTGATGAGCTGCAGTGGGATGCTGCGCCGGAAAACTATAAGGTGATTTTTATTGCAGGCAACGAAGATTTTTTGCAGGGCAATATAAAATACATAGAAGCTTGTAATGCGGCCAAACAAAAAGGCGTAATTGTAAATACTATTTACTGCGGCGATAAAATGCAGGGCGTACGGGAACACTGGAACCTGAATGCGGAATGTGGCAATGGCAGCTATACCAACATTAATCAAAATGCTAAAGAAGAATATATACCCACACCATACGACAGCCTGCTGATAACCATGAACGGCACTTTAAATAACACTTACCTTACCTACAATGTTGTGGGGTATGCAGCACAAAGCAAACAGGTACGTATGGATGCTGCCAATGCAACTTTAAGCAAAGAGACCCAAATGAAACGCATTAAAACCAAAGGCAACGCCAAAGTATATAAAAATGCAGAATGGGATTTGGTGGATGCGGTTGACAAAGACGGTGAAGCAGCTTTTGCCAAAATGGAAAAAAACGCTTTGCCCGACAGTTTAAAAAATAAAACCAAAGAAGAAATTAAAGTTATAGTATCGCAAAAAGCGCAGCAACGCAGTGCTGCACAAAAAGAGATTGCCGAACTGAATGCAAAAAGAGATGCTTATATAGCTACTGAAAAATTAAGGCGTGCTAATAATAAAACAGAACAAACACTGGAAACCGAAGTGGAGAAAATAATTAAAGAGCAGGCAAGGAGGTATAATATGAGGATAGAATAGTTTTTGCCCGCAGATAGCGCAGATTTCGCTGATAAGACAATTACCCGGAAGACTGGAAAATAAGAAGCCCCCCGATGCATCGGGGGGCTTCTTATTTATAATGGTTGGGTTAGTACGTGTTGTTTTTCTTTTCCTCGGGCCAGGCCTTTTTATGTATAAACGAATTAAAGAACGATAATAGTATGCTGAATAATAAAGCATGCCAAAAACTTTCTACTTTAAAACCGCCCACAAAATGTGCATCTATTAAAATAATGCAGGCATTAATTACAAACAGAAAAATGCCCAGTGTAAGTATGGTGGCGGGCAGTGTTAATAATATCAGTAATGGTTTTATAAACGAATCTAAAAAAGAAAGTACCACCGCTACAATAAGTGCAGTAAACATGCTTTTAATTTCAATGCCCGGTAAAATGTATGCCAGTATAAAAACATTAACCGCACATACCAGTATTTTAAGCAACCATTTTTGCATTCGTTATTTTTTGTACTTTCAATTGGGTACGCCACCCAATTGAATATTTTAAATTACAACTAATTCGTAAAACTCCGCAGGATTTAAATATTTTTTTGCCAGCTCTCTTATTTCTTCTGCCGAAATTGTTTTTATTGTTTTTACAGAATCGTAAAAATATTGTTCGGTTAAACCATTCAGTATAATATTTTTCCAGCGGCCCATAATTTGAAAAGGACCGTCTAAATCACCTAAAATTATTCCTATTAAATAATTTCGTACGGTTAGCAGTTCTTCTTCGTCCACCAGCTCTTCCCTCATAATTTTCATTTCTTTATATACTTCTTCAATGGTGGCTTCGCAAACATCTTTACCGGCTTCTGTACTAATAAGCCATGCGCTGTTGCTTAAATGATTTTGTACATAACTGTGTATGCCGTATGTGTAGCCTTTATCTTCCCTTATATTACTCATTAACCTGCTGCCAAAGTAACCGCCAAACAAAGTGTTCAGCACCATCACCTTCATAAAATCGGGGTGGTAGCGGTTAGGAAAAGGCCTTGCCAGCCGCACAGCACCCTGTACTCCATTGCTGTCGTTTGTAATGCGGTATTTTTTTTCTGCAGCAGGCTGCTGGTTTATAGTTTGTGGTTTGTGATTTGTAGTTTTTAAACTTAGTGAACCAAAGTTTTCATTTAGCAGCTCTTTAATATTTGCCGGTGGTTTACCGCTTACAAAAATGATGCAATAGCCATTAAGATAATACTCATTATAAAAAGCTTTTAGCTGCGCTGTATTCAATGCATCCAAATCTTCGGGGTTGGTATATGCACCATACGGATGTTTTTCTCCGTACACATATGCATCAATTAAACGGCCGGCTACAAAGTCGCATTTTTTTAAATTAACGGTTAGCCGCTGCTTGCTGTTTTGTTTATAGGTGGCCAGCTCCTCCTCTGTAAATGCAGCATCGGTAATCATTTCTTTAACAACGGGCAGCAGCCTGCCAACATATTTACTCAGCAATGATAAACTGATAACTGCAGTTTCGTTATAGCAGGCACGGTTGCAGTGGGCGCCGTAATATTCAAAGGCTTCGTTTATTTCAAATGCTGTTTTAGTGCTGGTGCCGTTTTTTAATAAAAAATTGGTGGCCGCGGCTACATTTTTCTGCTGCTCAAACCAGTTGCCGGCGTAAAACACCAGCTCCACCTGCAGTACTTCTTCTGCACCGGCATCAATAGTGTAAACGGGTACACCGTTATCAAGTGTAAAATGATTGTATGGCTTTAACTGTAAATTAAATTCAACAGCGTCTTTTATGGGCGGGGCAACAGTTCTGTTTAGCATAAATTATTCAAAAAAATCTTTTAAGTGTGGGTTATTATTTATTAACCTGGCGCTGTGATGAACAGTTATTATTTCTACGGATTTAGCAGAACTTATACGGTATATAATTCTGTACTTAAACAATTTCAACTCTCTTATTAACGGGTTGTCAAATTCTTTTACAATTTTTCCAAAGTCGGGCTGCTTTTTCAAAACATCTATCTTTCTTATAATTGCTTCTGCAACCTGTGCTGCATTTTGAGGAGAATCGGCAAGTATATAATTGTAAATACCCGCAATATCTTTTTTTGCTTTTGCGGTTATTTTGATTTGTACCATGAGCGCATTTCTTTTTTAAATGCATTCCAGTCAGACATCTCTCCAGCATCCGCCTCTTTTAATCCTTCCTCAACTTTTTTCCTAAAAACAATATCGTAAAAAATTTGCTGGGCATCTGCAGATGAAAGTGAAGAAGAAAGCGTTTCTATTTCTTTCTTAACCTTTTTAATTTTTGTTGTACCCATTTTTATTGCTTTTAACAAATTTACATTTAGTTATTTGAATAATAATACAGCGTATTACTATTGTTGTTATTAAAAATTATTTTACACTCCTGCTGCAATGCTGCTGCGGTTACCTCACGGTAACGTTCCAGTTCGGTATTAATTAAATCAGCATCACCCAATAATTCATACATGGCAATACTTGCGGCACGGTTCATTACACTCATGTCTTCAAAAGCCATCATGCTTTCGGTTTTGTTTTTTACTTTTTCCAGTTCTTTTTCGCTTATCCCTTCTGCTGTTAATTTTTGCAGTTCATCATTTAATGCTGCTTCGGCATCTTTCATTTGCACACCTTTTACCAGCTTGCCTTCAATTATTAATAAACCGGCATCGGTACTGCCCAGGTGTGAGCAATCAATATTGCTGAAGAGTTTTTTTTCTTTTACCAGGGTTTGAAATAAACGGGAAGAAGCGCCGCCGCCTAAAATTTCTGTTATTAAATCAGCAATGTAATACCGCTTATCCACCCGAGGATAAATATGCCAGCATTTATACAATGCATCCAGCGGTACGTTTGCTTTTATTTCTTTACTGCGTGGTGCTGTTTGTTTAGGTTCTGCAGGTAAGCTGCGCTCATATTTATTACCCGGCGGAATGGGACCAAACCATTTTTCTGCCAACTCTTTAACCTGCGCCACTGTAACGTTGCCGACAACTACTAAAATAGCATTGGAGGGTGTATAGTGTTTATGAAAAAAAGCTTTTACATCATCCAGTGTGGCGTTTTCTATGTGGCTCAGTTCCTTACCAATCGTCATCCATCTGTACGGGTGTGTGGTGTATGCCAATGCCAGAATTTCGCTCATTACATCACCATAAGGTTTATTAATGTAGTGCTCTTTAAATTCTTCGCATACCACTTTGCGCTGTGTATCTAAACTTTTTTTACTAAACGCCAGCGATAACATACGGTCGCTTTCTAACCAAAAAGCTGTTTCAATATTTTCTGCCGGCAGCTGACAGTAATAATTGGTAAGGTCGTTAGTGGTAAAAGCATTGTTTTCGCCGCCTGCTGTTTGTAAAGGCTCGTCATACACAGGTATATTAACACTGCCGCCAAACATTAAATGCTCAAACAAATGCGCAAAACCTGTTTTATTGGAGTCTTCATCTTTTGCACCCACATCATAAATTACGTTTACCACCGCCATGGGTGTGCTTTTATCTTCATGCACTAAAACTTTAAGGCCGTTTTGTAAACTAAACTTTTCAAACTGAATCATATTGCAAAGGTAAGGATAGAAGCAGCTATGTTTTACTGCTTATAACTGTATTTACGTGTACAGTGCAGGTATACCATTTTGTGAACTAATAATAAATGCTATTCTTTAACAAACAGCATTACTTTATACTTTTTGTATTTAAAAACAGCTGAACCAGCTGGCCATTACGTACTACAATAACCTTTATTTGTTCGTTGGGTGTTTGTAAAATATTTTTATAAGCGGTAATGCTGTGAGAAAAATTACTGCCTACGGCAAAAACTTCGTCGCCCACTTTAAATTTAGCTTTTTCTGCCGGCGAACCTTCTATTACATCTTCCACCATTATTTTTCC
>JAGVCC010000176.1 GCA_020059395.1 Chitinophagales bacterium
GATGCAAACTCACCACAATCCCAAAGGCTGCCGGTGGCTTCCATCGTCATAATATACACCGCACTTGCAATAATAAAAACCAGCCAGCCGGTAATGTTGTTAATACGCTTAAAATTCATATTGTATTGGTTATGGGTGGCAAATATAATGCGTTTAATGTTTAAGGGGCAGCCTGCTATATATTTTAATGGCATTTTGTTACAAGCGGTTGTGCCTTGATTTAACTTTAATGGCGACGCTCCGTTCAACTGCAATAATACTGTTGATCTTTAATTGTGTTTTATTTTTTGCCAATGATAGCACAGACAAAGCAAAAAAAAGCACTATATTTCTATACTTTAAAAATGCTTTAGGTATTCGCTAAATTCTTTTGAATAATCAGTTCCCCCTTGAGGGGGCGGAGGGGGTTTATTATCTTCGCCTAAATGAAAAAAGCCCTCATCCAGTTACACACTGCTGTTTTTTTGGCTGGCTTTACCGCCATTCTGGGTAAACTCATTCATTTAAACGAAGGCCTGCTGGTGTGGTACCGGCTCTTTATTACTGTAGCCACTTTGTTAGTATTGCAGTATGTAAAAAAACAACTGCAAAAAATATCCTTTTCACAAGCCATAACATTATTTGCAGTGGGGGCTATAGTTGCTGTACATTGGGTAACTTTTTATGGCAGCGTTAAATATGCCAATATATCTGTAGCATTGGTATGCTTTAGCGCAACAGGCTTTTTTACCGCTTTTTTAGAACCGCTTATTCTAAAACGCCCCCTGTCAATTGCTGAAGTGGCATTGGGGTTGCTGACCATTGCTGGCATCTACATCATATTCGATTTTCATCCGCAATACAAGCTGGGAATTATTTTTGGTATTGTATCATCACTGGGCAGTGCACTGTTTCCGGTGTTTAATAAAAAACTGCTACAGCGGTATCAGCCGCATACGGTTGTAATGTATGAAATGAGTGGCGGGCTTATTGCTTTAACATTGCTGATTCCTGTTTACCTGTGGCAATTTCCAGCGGCCTATTATTTACCAACTGGTACAGACTGGTTGTGGCTGCTGGTATTGGGCTGGTTTTGTACGGTAATTAGTTTTGAGTTACAGCTAAAAGCACTTAAAAAAATATCTGCATTTACCGCCAACCTTACTTACAATCTGGAGCCGGTATATGGTATTATAATGGCATTTATTTTTTTTAAAGAAAATAAAGAACTTAACAGCCAGTTTTATATTGGTGCAGGGCTAATTTTGCTGGCTGTAATAATACAAATGCTAAGGGTTTATTGGCAAAAAAACAGGCAAGTATAGCCCTCAAACAAAAGTTACTAACAAAATCAGGCTTTTTGAGGGTGGTTTTGAGGTTATTTTTTAAAATTCTTTAATTAAGCGATTAAAAATCCATTTTAAGCCTTACCTTTGCCGTCCAAAATTTTAGTACAATGGCGAGAGTATGTCAGGTTACAGGAAAGAAGCCGATTACGGGTAATAAGGTTTCTCACTCAAATATTAAAACTAAACGCAGGTTTCTGCCTAACCTACAGACAAAGCGTTACTTTTTAGCAGAAGAAGACAAATGGGTAACATTAAAAGTATCTTCGGAAGCAATAAGAACAATTAATAAAAACGGTTTGCTAAGCGTAGTTAAAAAATTGCGTGCTGCCGGCGAAAAAATCTAAAAGTTAACCAGTTAACCAATTTACTGGTTAATTAATAAACACAATACAATGGCAAAGAAAGGAAACAGGGTACAGGTAATATTAGAATGTACAGAGCATAAAACCAGCGGAAAACCTGGTACAAGCCGTTATATTACCACTAAAAATAAAAAGAATACTCCTGAGCGTATGGAGTTGAAAAAATTCAACCCTATATTAAAGAAGGTAACTGTACACAAAGAAATTAAATAATTAACGTTAAGCCAATACTGGTATAAGTGAAAATAATACCAGTAAACCAATTAACTAATAAACTGAACAATCATGGCAAAAGCAGCTTCAAAAAACGCTAAGGTAAAAGATTTAAAAGCAGCAGCAGAGGCAAAAAACTGGTCAAAAGTTATACGTGCCGTTCGCAGCGAAAAAACCGGCGCATATACTTTTAAAGAAGCCATAGTGCACAAAGACAAAGTAAAAGATTATTTAGCTAACTAATAATTTTCAACTTGTTTCATATAATTTTAAAGCTGTCCATTTTTAGGATGGCTTTATTTGTTTAAACACACCTGCATACATAAATTACAGCCATGGGACTTTTTGATAAACTTTTTGGAAAAAAACAACAACAGGAAAGCTTAGAGCAGGGCCTGCAAAAAACAAGGGAAGGATTTTTTAGCAAAATAACAAAAGCCATTGCCGGAAAAAGCACAGTAGATGCTGAGGTACTGGATAATCTGGAAGAAGCCCTTGTTGGGGCTGATGTAGGTATAGAAACGACTGTTGCCATTATTGAGCAAATTGAAAAACGTGTGGCCCGTGATAAATACCTCAACACGTCTGAGCTGAATAAAATTTTAAAAGCAGAAGTTGAAAATATTTTAGTTGCGGCACCGCAGGACAGCAGCTATGAAAATTACGAGTTGCCCGTTACCCACAAACCCCATGTAATTTTAGTAGTGGGTGTAAACGGAGTGGGTAAAACCACCACCATAGGCAAGTTGGCGCATAATTTTTCCCAAGCTGGTAAATCCGTTTTACTCGGTGCAGCCGATACGTTCCGTGCTGCGGCAGTTGATCAGCTTACC
>JAGVCC010000081.1 GCA_020059395.1 Chitinophagales bacterium
AGGTTCTTCACCGGTAATAAAGCATTCGATGGCTGCGCCATCTTTAAACATATTTGCCTCCGGCGGAAAAGGCAGTTTAAAACTTATTTCAGGATAATCTGCATAACCAAAATTTTTACGGATAACAATAATGGGATGCAGCGCAAGGCCTTCTGCTTTTAGTTGTTTTAGTGTATGCTGCTGGTCTAATTTATAGCGGTTAGCCTGTTCTTTTTCTTCCAGCGCCACACATTGCAGCAGCTTTTCAATTTGAGGATGCATGGCTGCAAGATAAAAAGAAGTAGAGTAAAAGGTATTGTTTTGTATGAGTAGGCAATAATATTACCATGAAGCACAGCATTTAAAAATATTTTCTTAGTTTGTATTTTCGTTGGCAAATTTATTTGTTGTGCTGCGGCAATAATCCAGTCTCATTTCCCACCATTATCATAAAATATTTTAAGCAAATTATTTTCTCCGGTAACGGTTTCTAAAAAAAAGGCTTTACGCCTTTTGCCATCAATAATTTCCAGCACTGATGTATTTGGCGGAATACTGCCTAAATTTTCACCCACAAATAAAATGGTGTTGGAGCCGGGGTTTAAGGTAACATGAATAAACTGCGGCACTTTTCTTATTAAAGCATTTTTAGCCACCCAATTGCCATTAACGCTGATGGAAATAGTATCGCCATCTTCTACAGCATCATCCCATATAGCTAATGTAAGCTCTTTGGTGGTTGATTTAATACTGCCCAGCAGCCGTTCATTGTTTTGCAAAGGTGGCTCACCGGGGCCGGGGTAGGTGTATGGTACAAAAGCATTTAGTTTTTCTTTATCCTGCAAAACCGAAACTTTTGCAGCAATAAAACTGGCGCCGCTGTCGTCGGAGTTTTTAAAATCAAGATAAAATTTGTGCTTATCAAATTCAAACCTAACAGCCGCTTTACTTAGTGGGCTGTTTATGGCGTAGTCGGCAAAAAAAGCCAGTATATTGCTGCCGGTATCAATCATAATTTCTTCACTGCGTTCTTTTTTAGTAAGCAACCATTCTTCAAATAACGGCCTGCCGTTGTAAACCGCCGATGTTATTTCAGTTTTATTACTGGTGCTTGCATAAAAACTACCATAGCGGCTGCTTACATAAGCAGTATCAACCAGGCCAAAATAAACTGGAGAAAGTGATGGGTTAAGAATTTTATTGGTGTAAGCATCCTTCCAGGGTGTAAGGCTGGTACGTATAAATTGCATGGCACCGGTGTTTACCAGTTTTTGCAGCATTACGGCAGTACTATCGTGTGGTAACGAAGTACTCAGTTTTAATGGAAGGCGGTTTATAAGTAATTGTGGTTGTCCTTTTGTATTTCGGCCTAAATCAAAACTGCCGTTAAGCGGCAGCATATCTAAATGAAAAGGTTTTTCTGCGGCAGCATATTTGTTTTTGCTTATAGCCAGTTGCCAGGTATTTTTTTTAACCAGCAGCAGCTCATATACACCGTAAAAAGTGCCGCTTTGTATGGTGATGGCGGCAGGGTAGAGGCTGCCTTTTTCAGGAGTGCCAATTTTTACATGAATATAAGCAGGTGCCGCAGCGCTGCTGTCCATTTGCCAAATGCCGCTGAAAGCATCGGTTTGTGCTGCTGTATGGGTACATACAAGCAATACAAAAAATATAGAGACAACTGTTTTCATTGGTTAATTATGCCGCTGTAAGTTACAATAAATAGTTGCCTAATAAAAAAGCCCCGTTAACAGGGGGCTTTCAATTTTATTAAAATAGCTTTTCCTGCGGTGGCTTTATGCCCTGCAAACGTATATAAATTGTGGTTTGCCCACGGTGGTGTGTTTGGTGTTCAAAAGTTTTTATCATCATGGCATACCGGGTTTGCTCCATACCAAAAACTTTTACTTTTTCACCCCATTTGCTTAAGCTGGCATTTTTAATGGCATTAATACAGTAATCGTAACTGGCATTTACAAAATACATAGCTGAGTCTTTAGACTGTGCGCCGGGGCGCTGCTCTAAATCCATACTCATCCAGGCGGGGAAGGCATCTCCGGTAGCGGCGTTCATTAAAAACACATTGCCACCAGCCAAATGCAAAAGCTGTTGTGCAAAACTGCGTATACTGTCATGTGCTTTATAACTATATTTTTCAGCCGTCATGGTGTTCATGTATTCAATAGTGTAGGCTTTGGCCCGTTCCCACTCTTTTAACGTTTGTGCTTTAATATCGTCGGTAGTTAAAGCTTGTGCTGTGGTTTTGTTTGTAAAAGTGGTTGCTGCACAAAAAAGCGCCGCAACTGCAATAATTTGTTTCATAAAAAGAAGTTTTAGGGTTTAATAGTACAACAATTTTTTTATCTGCTTACAATTTTTTGAAACAATACCGTAAAACGTAAGGGTACTACCGCTTTGGGGTATTGCAGCTTTTGTAATTTTTTTTTATCTTAACCAAATAATTAACCTTGTTGTAAAACCAATGGTCACGTAAAAAATATTTATGCCTTACGTTAATGATGTATTTATCTCCTACAAAAGAGGGCGTATTAATGAGCAATGGCTCAACGAGATTTTTTTGCCGTTGTTTACGGATTATTTAGAAAATGAACTGCCACACAAAGCCAAAATTTTTGTTGATAAGGAAGGGCTTACCCCAGGTGTTTTTTTTAATGAAGAGCTTTTTACCAATCTGGTACAATCAAAATGCATAGTTTCCATTTGGTCTCCGCCTTATTTTTTAAAATCTGTTTGGTGTGTAATGGAATTTTTAACCATGAAGCACCGGCAGGAGCAGTTAAAATTAGGGTCTACTACTAAACCTAAAAGCCTAATTTGGCCATTGCTGTATCGGGATTTAGACAGTATTCCTGATATTGCTGCAGGCTTAACCTACATGGATTATACCGACTTTAACTTGGTGGGTGATGCTTTTTTTAAAACCGAAAAATATCTTGATTTTCAAAAAAAACTGCAGGATGATATTAAAGCCATTGCTGCCATTATAAAAAATGCCCCACCTTTTATGCCGGCATGGGAAACCTCTGAAGGACTAGCCAGCCTTGAAAACGAATTGAAAGGTTACTTTGAAAAAAATATTACTAATGAAGAGGTAAAACAGCAACCCATTTCATGGCAAATCAGACGATAGCTCCTAACAAAATAAACCGTGTAATTACCTTTTACTCATACAAAGGCGGGGTGGGGCGTTCGCTTGCACTTGCTAATATTTCTGTTATACTGGCACAATGGGGTTATAAAACTTTAATAATTGACTGGGATTTGGAAGCACCCGGCCTTGAAAATTTTTTTACAGATTATATTGATAAGAAGGCTGTTTTAAATAAGCCTGGATTAATTGATTTACTGAATTTAAAAACTGCAACCAATACAGTAGATGTTAATACCATTGAATGGAACAACTACATTACACCTGTAAACATTGGCGGCAATGCAGTACTGGATATTATGTCGGCAGGAAGAAGGGATGATAATTTTATTAAAAATGTAAAACAGTTTGACTACACAAATTTTTATCAAAATGCAGATGGGGGTGAGTTTCTTGAAAATTTAAGAGAACTGTGCCTTGATAACTACAATTTTATTTTAATTGACAGCCGCACCGGACTTACCGACAGCAGCGGTATTTGCTCCATACACATGCCGGATGTACTGTTGTTGTTATTTACACCAAACGAGCAAAGTTTTTATGGTATAAAAGGTGTGGCCAAAAAAGCAATAGATGGGCAAAAGCAAATTATTTACGACCGGTTTAAGTTGCGCACTTTGCCTATTCCCAGTCGCATAGAATATCAGGAAACTACCATGCTGGATGAATGGATGCATAAAATATGCAGCGAGTCTGAAGATATGATGGAATGGCTGCCCAAGAAAGGAGACAGAAGAACGGAATACCTGATAAGCCCACAGCAGTTAATTAATCATATTAAAATACCTTACCGTACTTTTTATGCTTATGGTGAAAAGCTGGCAGTTAAAGAACGTGGCACTCAAGATCCGCTTGATATTGGCTATGCCTATGAAACCATAGCCGCAGTGCTTGCAAACGATTTTCAAAATATTGATTTACTGGCAGACTCCAGAGACTCGTATATTAAAAAAGCAAAAGGGCAGGATTATACCGATGATACCAGTTTTAAAAACCAAATTGAAAAGCAGGAGGAAGAGAAGAAACTGCTGGAAGAAAAATTAAACCAGCAAAAAAATCAGGCCAAAAAAAGCAGCAGTATTTCATGGGGTATTATTTTATTTCTTGTAGCAGGCTTGCTAATTGCAATTTTTGTTTTACCACTTTTTAAGAAGCCTGCTGTAGAAGTAAACGGCGATAATCCTGTAAATACAGGAGATTCAGTGGCGATGAAGGCTGCGTATTTAAACTTTCGCTCAAAATATATTGCGGCAGACACTAACCGTTATGAACTTAAAACCAATCTTGCATTTTTAAACGATTATTTTAAACTGAACAAAAAGTATCAGGATAGCGCAACTGATGTAAAAGCAAATGTTGAAAGCGTAATTTTTGACAATGCGGCGTTGTTTTTAAAGAAATATTACGACAGCCTTAAAAGTAAAAATTTTGCTGCTGCGGCGTTTTTTGCTGATACGGTTATAAATTTTGGCAGTTTACAAAACATTACCCCTTTGGTGCTCCAAAAAATTACAGACTCCATAAAGAGGACCAAAACAATCAAAAACAACTTTGCAGAAAATACAGCCTTTAAATATACTACCGATAGTGCCGGCATACATATTACCTATGCAGAAAAAGGTAATTTTTTAATCGATACCCGGCAGGAATATAAAGACATGCAGAATGCCGTGGAGATTTTACTTTCTTTCAATTTTAAAATAAAGTCATTTACGTACTCCACTATAAAAGGCAGCCCGCTTGTGGTGGATAAATCTGCGGTGGAAGTATTTTTCTGCAGTACCACCAATCCTAAAATAAGGCAAAAAGCAGCCGCTATTGTAAACGCACTCAATCAAACAAACCAATTTAAAGTGTATGCGCAAAATAATTTCAGTGTGCCTGCTGATACTGCGTCAGCTTATTTTATCAGGTACAATCAAATACGTTTTAACGGTAAAGAAGAAATGCAGGCCGCAAACACCATTAAAAGTATTATTGCAAAATCCTCAGGTATCCAAACCCGACTGGTGGCGGCACGTACACCCACAAAAAATTACCTCAGTGTTTTTATTTGTTTTGACGGAGCGCCTGAAATTAAGCCTGTAGTTACACCGCCAGTTATTAAGTCAAGGCAAACTTATAGCAAACAATAATTTACCGCACCTTATCTTCCAATTCCATCACCTTTTCAAAAACCACTTCATATTCCTTGTTCAAGTTCTCTAACTCAACGCCGGCATTTTTATAATCTGTTTCTGCCTGTGTAAATTTTATTTTATCGTTGTAAGTGGCAGGGTTGCCAAGGGCGGCTTCCAGTTCGGTTTTCTTTTTGTTAAGTAATGCAATTTTTTCTTCCAGTTGTGTAAACAGTTTTTTCTGGCGCTGTAATTCTTTTTGTAATTCTTTGTCAATTTGTTTGCCCGCAGATTGCGCAGATGCCGCAGATACATTTGTAGTTGTTGGTTCGTTGCCCTTTTTAGGCTGCTCTGTTGCTTTTGTTTCCTTCGTCAACTTGTCAACTTTATCACCCTTTTCTGCTTTCCGTAACTCCGCTTCTCTGCGTTCTTTCCATTCTTCCCACTCAGCATAGGTACCTTTAAACTCACGTATTTTGTGTTCATCAATATCCCAAATTTTATTGGCTATGCGGCTTATAAAATAACGGTCGTGGCTTACTAAAACTATGGTGCCTTCATATTTATTTAATGCTTCCACCAGTAAATCCACAGAGTGTATGTCCAGGTGGTTGGTAGGTTCATCCAGCATTAAAAAATTGGCTTTGCTGGCAATAGTTTTTGCTAATGCCACACGGGCTTTTTCGCCGCCGCTTAATACTTTTATTTTCTTTTCTACTGTATCGCCGCTAAATAAAAAAGCACCCAGCAGGCTTCTTAATTCCAACTCGGTTTTTCCACTACGGGCATCTTTCAGTTCTTCTAAAATATCGTTGTTCTGGTTCAGTGCTTCCAGCTGGTGCTGTGCATAAAAAGATTCATCTACATTATGCCCCCATTCCCTTTCGCCGAAAAAAGGTTCGGTGCCTGCAATAATCCGCAGCAGCGTACTCTTTCCTTTACCATTGGCACCAATCAATGCAACTTTATCGCCACGGTCAATCTCAGCACTGGTATTTTCTAAAATTTTTACTTCCCCAAAACTTTTACTTACATTTTTTAAAGTTGTAACAATTTTACCTGGTGTTTTATCAATAGAAAAATTGATACGCATATTAGGGCGTTCCAATTCTACTTCTTCTATTCTTTCCAGTTTGTCTAGTTTCTTTGCAATACTTTGCGCCATGGCCGCTTTGCTGGCTTTTGCTCTAAATCTTTCTACCAGCCGTTCGTTTTGGCGTATGTAATCCTGCTGATTTTCGTATGCCTTCTGCTGCATGTCTATCCGCAGTGCTTTCTCCTGTTCGTAATAAGTATAATTACCCGTGTAGAAATGTAATTCCCGCTGGTACAGTTCCACAATTTTATTCACCATCCGGTCTAAAAAAAAGCGGTCGTGGCTTACAATTACCACAGCGCCGGGGTAGTGTATTAAGTATTTTTCCAGCCATTCAATACTCGGTAAATCCAGGTGGTTGGTAGGTTCATCCATCAGCAGCACATCCGGGTTCATCAAAATCATTTTTGCCAGCAGCACTCTCATACGCCAGCCCCCGCTAAAGTTTTTGTATGGTTTGTTTAAATCGGCATTAGCAAAACCAAGGCCCTGCAAAATTTCTTCGGTGCGGTGGTGTATACTGTAGCCATCCAATACTTCCATTTCATGCAGCAGGTCGGCATATTTCATGGCCAGGTTTTCATCGCCTGTTTTTTCCAGCTCAACACCAAGGTCTTCAAGTTCTTTTTCTAATTGCTTTACTCTTTCAAAAGCCCCCATAGCCACCTCTAAAATAGAGTCTTCTGTATCAAAGCCCAGTAAATCCTGGTGTAAAAAACCAATGGTGGTTTCCCTGCCTTTTTCTACTGTTCCTTTAGCAGGGGAGTATTGCCCGGTAAGTACTTTTAATAAAGTGGATTTTCCGGTTCCGTTATAGCCAATAAGGCCAATGCGTTCGTTGGGCTGTATATGCCAGGTGGCATCTTCAACAATGGTACGGGCACCAAATTCAAATGTTACGTTCTGTAGTCCTAAAAGCATAGTTGTGAGTTGTGAGTGGTCAGTCGTCAGTGGTCAATTGTCAGCAAAGAGCCCCTAGATTAAGGTATACTCACCACTGACTATTCACCACTTACTTTTCCGGCTGCAAAAGTATGTTAATCGTGTAAACTTTTTAAAGCAAATACAGTTATACATTTAACTTTGCCGAAATTTTTAAGTATGATTAAGAGAATACTGCTGTTATTGTTAGTTATAGTACTTGCTGTTGCAGGATACGTGTTTTATAAATTTAAAACTGAAAAAGGGGAAAAGTTTGAAGGCGAAAAGGCAAAAAAATTAGAAATAAACAGCACTACACCGGTTTTTGACAGAGGGTTAGAGCAGGTGCTGGCTTCATACATCAGTTTAAAAGATGCTTTTGTAGAGGCCGATACTACAGCAACTAAAATGGCAGCAGTAAAATTAATTACCGGTATTGACAGCATAAAACTGGATGAAATAAAAAAAGATACCGCCAGTGCTGATTTGGTAGCCACAGTGGAGGCACTATTGAATGATACTAAAAGCCATGTAGTACGCATTAATGAAGCAGCCACTATAAAAGATAAGCGCCTTGCGTTTTTTGATGCCAGCCAGCAGTTATATCCCCTTTTAAAATCTATCAAATATAAAGGCACCACTTTATACTGGCAAAGCTGCCCTATGGCTTTTGACGATACTAAAGAAGCCTATTGGATTGATGCAAAAGGCGGTGACCAACGTACCAATCCCTATTTAGGCAAAAAAGATGAAAAATACGGCGCCGGCATGTTGCATTGCGGCGAGGATAAAGACTCTGTTATAGCGAAATAAAAGTTTCTGATACTATGAAAATGAAAATGGGTTTGCTGCTTTTGGTGTTATTGCCTTACGTGATACTGGCGCAGCAAACAAACAATAAAACTAAATTTACCATTAGTGGTTTTGTACGTGACAGCTTAAGTGGTGAAACGCTTATCGGTGCCACTGTTGCGGTAAGTGGTAGAACCAAAGGCATCAGCAGTAATCAATACGGCTTTTATTCGCTTACACTGGAAGAAGGCGAATACATTATTGCCTGTTCTTTCATAGGTTTTCAACCAAAAGTAGTTTCATTAAAATTAGATGGTAACAAACAGTTGAATATTGATTTGCTGCCCAGAGTAAATCTGTCTCAGGAAGTGGTGGTATCCACTAAAAAAAGAGATGCGAATGTAAAAAATGCACAAATGGGAAAGTTTACATTGCCCATTGAGCAAATAAGAACCATCCCAGCTTTTTTGGGTGAAGTAGATTTATTAAAAACAATACAATTATTGCCCGGCATTCGCAATGCAGGCGAGGGGAGTGCAGGCCTGTATGTACGTGGCGGCGGCCCCGATCAAAATTTAATTTTGCTTGATGATGCACCTGTGTACAACACCGGGCATTTGTTTGGCTTCTTTTCTATTTTTAATTCTGATGCCATTAAAAATGTATCCATAATTAAAGGCGGTATGCCGGCGCAATATGGTGGCAGGTTAAGCAGTGTGCTTGATGTATCTATGAAGGAAGGCAACAACCAAAAGTTTCAAACCGAAGGTGGTATTGGTTTAATAGCATCAAGGGTTTCTATACAGGGCCCTATTAAAAAAGATAAAGCATCTTTTATTGTTTCTGCAAGGCGTACCTATATTGATGCACTCACCAAACCCTTTGTAAAAAAAAACAGTCAATTTTATGGCAGCGGCTATTATTTTTACGATTTAAATGCTAAAGTAAATTACCGCTTTAGCGAAAAAGACCGTCTGTATTTAAGTGGTTATTTTGGCCGGGATGTGTTTGATTTTGTAAATGGTCGGCAGAGTTTAAATGTAAATATTCCATGGGGCAATGCCACCGGTACATTGCGGTGGAACCATGTATTTAATAAGCGCCTGTTTGGTAACACCACTGCGGTTTACAACGATTATAATTTTGCGTTTAAAGCAGCACAAAACAATTTTGAAGTAAAGCTGGCATCGGGTATTAAAGACTGGAGCCTGAAACAGGATTTTGATTTGTACCCAGCCACAGGTCATAAAGTAAAGTTTGGCGGCATATTTACCTTTCACACATTTACACCTTCTGTTGTAAGCGGCAAGCAGGATTCTATAGTATTTAACCCTAACAATGCGCAGGTAAAATATGCTAACGAAGCCGGTGTTTATATACAAGATGACTGGGAGATAAGCGATAAATTAAAAATAAATGCCGGAATGCGTTACAGCGTTTTTCAGCAAATTGGTAAATACAAAATTTATAAAACCGATGCTAACGGCAACCGGTTAGATAGTACCGTTTTCGGCAGGGGGCAACCTGTAAAAACTTACGGCGGTTTTGAGCCACGATTTACCATGCGCTATGCTTTAAATGATGAAACATCCTTAAAAGCATCTTACACCCGTAACCTGCAGTACATACACCTGGTAAGTAATGCAGGCACCACTTTGCCTACAGATATTTGGGTGCCCAGCACTTATAAAGTAAAACCACAAATAAGCGATTTATATGCAGCAGGCTTATTTAAAAATTTTAAAGACAATACTTACGAAACATCGGTGGAGCTGTATTATAAAAACATGCAAAACCAAATTGAATACCAGGAAGGCTACACACCAAATACGCTGGAAGACACCGAAAACTTTTTTGCCTTTGGCAAAGGGTGGAGCTATGGAGCTGAATTTTTTGTAAACAAAGCAAAAGGAAAATTAACCGGCTGGATTGGTTATACCCTAAGCTGGACATGGCGCAAATTTGCCGCTTTAAATTTTGGTGAAAAATACCCCGCCAAATACGACAGAAGAAATGATCTGAGTGTGGTGGCCAGTTATGAGCTGAATAAGAAATGGAAATTTTCTGCAGCCTTTGTGTATGGAAGCGGTAATGCTGCCACTTTACCACAGCGTTTTTATATTGTTGACGGTACGCTTACGCAGGAATACAGCCGCATTAACCAATACCGTTTACCAGCTTATCACCGGTTAGATTTATCGGCCATACTTACACCAAAACGCAATGAAGGCCGCAAGTGGAAAAGCGAATGGGTGTTCAGCATTTACAACACTTACAGCCGCCAAAACCCTTACTTTATTTATTTTGACCAGGAGGGCAGTGCCTTAAACGGTACCCTTAAAGTGCAGGGCAAGCAGGTTTCTTTATTTCCTATAATACCAGCGGTTACGTGGAATTTTAAGTTTTAGGTTTTTACTAGTGGCGTATTTGCCGATGAATTTATTTCTACATAGTTAAAGATGTTTTTAGCCGCTGATTAGGATACGCAGGCGGCAGAGAAGAACGAAGTGGAGTACTCACGGCGCAAACCATAAAAAACTTAGGTTTTTGCTTGGTTTTTTATACAGTTCATGTTACCTGCTGGCCTTTTTTAATTCTTCGTTTTTTAATTTCAATATTCTACCTGTTCCTATTAGTCTGTTGCCTTCTAAAAAATCAAAAATTGTACCTTCTAGCAAATGTCCTTTTAAATGTTCTGTAGTTGTCAATTTTATTAAAGCATTTATATTGTCACCTGGAAATGCCATTTTATTGTCAATATATGTTTGTTGTCCTGATGTTTGCATTTCTGTAAAGTAGAATTTCACTTGTGGTCTATAACCACTTAATGCAAAATGTGTTCTACCACCGTCTTCTGTTTTCTTGAAATTAAGTTGAGCAACAAAATCGCAGTCGTTTTCTTCACATTCAAGTCTATTTGCACAAAATGTTTCATAGGCTTCTCCTTCTATGTCTCCACATTCTGAAATTACAATATTGTCTTCAGCTGTTATTTTGTATGTTTCTTGTCGGTCTCCAATATTTGCTGAACCGTCAAGGCCTAATAATATTCCATAAAATGTATCTGTCAGCAATGCAGAAATAATATGTCTAAATTTTTCGGTGTCTTCTTCATTCAATTTTAAGTCTTGAATTCTCGTTGTTACATAACTTTTCAATTCTTTGTCAAAATCAAATGAGTCTTTTAAAATACGATTCCGTTGTTTATAAAAGTTCTTTACAAATTCTTCTGCTGTCATTTTTTTAAGGTGTGTCTGTTAAGCTTGCCGGTAACATTTGTTTTGCGTAAATCTGGCACACTACTTTTTTGATAGCTAATTATTTAAAGTGCCAAACTAACTTATGCAATTTATAAAATATTTTCATTTCAGGATATGTGAGCCTGTCTGTTCGTCCCCCAAAAACAAAAATACCCCGGCTTCCCGGGGCATTTGTTTGTTAACTGTAGAGTTCGGATTAAGAACGAAGTTTATAATATGTTTATCTGGTGAAAGTGTAATAAGTCTCAACCGTGGCACCTGGAAACGATAAGTCGTTGTTGTTAGTGTTACGGGCTGTAAAAAGTACATCGGTTAACGTAAGCATTTTCCAATTATATATTTTGCTTGCGGTAGCAATAATACTGTCTTCGCCCTTTAAAGTATAAGTGCCAATGTCTGTTACTGCAGCATTAAAACGGTATTGAAATGCCTTAGTGGGGTCATCAAACCTTACAAAGTTTTCTTTTTGCGGTGCCCTTGGTATTATCGAGTCTTTAAAAAACACTCCGCCGTAGTAAATTTTAAGCTGTATGCGGTTAATACCCCAACGGCCAGCAATGGTAGTGAGTGGTTTGTTGCCTTCTTGCTCAGTTTTTTTGCATGAAGTAGTAATAATACTTAGCAAAAGGATGCCGGATAAAACTGTAACCAGAGTAAAGTTTTTCATTCCTGAAATATTGGTTACGGTATTAACGGAGGTTAATGTGTTTTTATTGTGTGTTTTTAGGCTTATGTACAAAGCGGATGGTACCGCTTTTTTGCAGATCGCTGGCTATGCGTACTTCGTAGCGGTTTTCACCATCGGTTACAATCATTACAGCAGTATTGGGTGGTATAGAGCCCAGGTTTTCGGCATACATTACCAGTTCGTTAATATCTCTGCTGTTATCAACATCTAAATTTACTGACAAGGCTTTATCTGTAAGCCGCTTGTGCGCCAACACCAGTTTACCATTAAAAAACAACGAAATGGTATCACCGTCAATATCTCCATTGTCATACAAATCAACCTTAAAAGTTTGTTTTTCAACTTCAATGGTTTTAATAATATTTGGGCTGCGTTTTTCAAAAGGTTTAGCCACCGTAATTTCTTTTAATTCAGATTTTTTTTCGGCAAGCTTGTCAGGTAAAGGCTCAATTATGGTTACATCTTTTTTGTTTGCCGTTTCTTTTTTTGCCACAGGCGGCGTTGCCGGCTTAACTGTTTTGGGTGCTGTTTTTACAGTGGTGCTTTCTGGTTTGTTTTTATCCATAAACTGCGGATAAGTTTTAGCAACAATGTTTGGTTTTTTTACAACCGGTGTGCGGTTTTGCTTATTAAAAGTAAAACTGTTGTTAAGCAAACGTCTGCTTAGTGTGGTGGCACCCCAGCCGCAGCCGCCATTTTTTTTATTGTTGAAAGGAGATGTTTTCCATTCACCCTTCAACACTTCTTTAGCCTCCTGCTTTCCGTAATACAAAATATGTGTTTGCAGACAATCCGTCCAGTCGGGTGGGGTACTTCCTTTTACTCTTTCGGTTTCATTCACCACAATTTTTTTTGTTTTTTTATTATAAACACCATTTAGATTGCAGATTACATAGTACCTGCGGTTTTCAAAATAAGTATACGAAGTGCCGGTTACCGCTTCGTCTATAATCATCAGCTCCAGAACATACTCGGTACTGCCGGCAAGCAGGCTTATATCATTACTGCCTTCGTTAAAATAACCATGCCATTGCCCATTGACGGTTTGCGAAAACGAGGTACTTGTTACAGCAAGAAAAAATAGTAAAATGGGTATCTTTTTCATCTTTTCATCAATCTTTTACAAAATTATACTCCTATTAGGTTAGTAAGTCTGTAAATGGGTATTTATTATGCCTAATACTTCGTTAAATTTGCAAACTGAAAATAAGGACACAATAAAGATATGATAAAGATTACATTACCCGATGGAGCAGTAAGGGAATATGAGGCAGGAACATCAGCATTGGATGTGGCTAAATCTATAAGCGAAGGTTTGGCAAGAAAAGTATTGGCAGCAACCATTAATGGAGAAGTGTGGGATGCCACCCGGCCTATTAATAACGATGCGTTATTAAAATTATTAACTTGGGATGATACAGATGGAAAATCAACCTTCTGGCATTCTTCTGCACACTTACTGGCAGAGGCGGTGGAAACAATGTTTCCCGGCGCAAAATTTTGGGTAGGCCCTGCAATTGAAAAAGGCTTTTATTATGATATGGACTTGGGCGACCGTAAATTAAGTGAAGAGGATTTAGCATCACTTGAAAAGAAGATGAATGAACTGGCCAAACAAAAAAATGTTTATCTGCGTAAAGAAATAAGCAAAGCGGAAGCTATAAAATATTTTGAGGATAAAGGCGATGAGTACAAGCTGGATTTATTGGGTAATCTTACCGATGGCGGTATTACTTTTTATACACAAGGTGGTTTTACGGATTTATGCCGTGGGCCGCACATACCAGATACGGGTTTTATTAAAGCCATAAAACTGATGAGTGTGGCTGGTGCCTACTGGAAAGGAGATGAAAAAAACAGACAGCTTACCCGTGTATACGGTGTAACCTTTCCTGCACAAAAAGAATTGGACGAATACTTGGCCATGTTAGAAGAAGCTAAAAAGCGTGACCATCGTAAATTAGGTAAAGAATTGAGCATTTTTACAATGGATGATGATGTTGGCCAGGGCCTGCCTTTGTGGATGCCGAACGGAACTATCATTATTGAAGAACTGGAAAAACTGGCCAAGGAAACGGAGAATGCCGGTGGATACAAAAGAGTGGTTACGCCGCATATTGCAAAAGAAAGTATGTACTTAACCAGCGGGCACCTACCGTACTATGCAGACAGTATGTTTCCCCCAATGGAAATGGACGGGGAGAAGTACTATCTGAAAGCCATGAACTGCCCTCACCATCACAAAATTTTTGATGCAGAACAAAAGAGCTATAAAGACCTGCCTTACCGTATTGCAGAGTATGGCACCTGCTACCGTTACGAACAAAGCGGCGAATTATTTGGACTAATGAGGGTGCGTTGCCTGCACATGAACGATGCTCATATTTACTGTACCAAAGAGCAATTTGCAGCAGAATTCAGGGCGGTTAATGACATGTATATCAAATACTTTAAAATTTTTGGTGTAGATAAATATGTAATGCGGTTAAGCCTTCATGAGCCTTCTAAACTTGGACAGAAATATGTTAATGAACCTGCACTTTGGCAGGAAACTGAAGCCATGGTGCGTAATGTGCTTATTGAGTCAAATATCCCCTACGTAGAAGTGCATGACGAAGCTGCATTTTATGGGCCAAAGATCGATGTGCAAATATGGAGTGCTATTGGCCGTGAGTTTACATTGGCTACCAATCAGGTTGATTTTAACAGCGGCAATAAATTTAAGCTAAGCTTTACCAACCAGCATAACCAGCCAGAGGTGCCTTTAATTATACACAGGGCGCCTTTGGGTACACATGAACGTTTTATTGGATTTTTGCTGGAACATTATGCAGGCAAGTTCCCCACATGGCTGGCACCGCTGCAGGTAAAAATATTACCCATAAGCGATAAGTTTAAGGATTATGCAAATACTATTTTCAATAAACTGAAAAAAGCAGATATTCGTGTAGAAATTGATGACCGCAACGAAAAGATAGGCAAGAAAATTAGAGATACTGAACTGGCAAGAGTGCCTTACATGCTGGTGATTGGGGAGAAGGAAATGAATGAGGAGAAAGCTTCCATCCGCAGGCAGGGCAAAGGAGATTTAGGTGCCAAAAATGTTGATGAATTTGTTGCGGAAATTAAAGAAGAAATTTTGCTGAGAAGCGATAATCAATAAAATCAAAACCTCAATTCCCCTTTACGAGGTTAAAAATAAAAAACAATGCCTCCTTCAGGGGATGGAGGTATAACCAAAAATTGTAAATGGCATTTCCACCACGGCCGCCCAGGGGAGCGTTTAATCCCCGGTTTAGAAAAGAGCAACAACAGGAACACAAAACCAACCACATGATACGTGTGCCAGAAGTAAGATTGGTTGGCGAGAATGTAGAAGTTGGCGTGTACCCCACTCCACAGGCATTAAAATTTGCACAAGACCTGCAATTGGATCTTGTTGAAATTTCTCCGGGAGCTAATCCGCCTGTTTGCCGAATTATCGACTACAATAAATTTTTGTACGAAGAGAAGAAGAAGAAAAAGGAGATGAAGGCAAAGAGTAAAACAAGTGAAGTAAAAGAAATTCGTTTTACGCCAAATACCGATGACCATGATTTTGATTTTAAAGTAAAACATGCTGAAAAATTTTTATCAGAAGGCGATAAGGTAAAAGCACATGTACAGTTCAAGGGCCGTGCCATTATGTTTAAAGAACGTGGTGAGTTACTTTTACTAAAGTTTGCCGACAGCCTTAAAGAGCATGGTGCATTGGAAGGCTTGCCAAAATTAGAAGGTAAGCGTATGCAGATAATGCTTGCGCCGAAATCTAAAGCAACTAAAAAGAAGGAAAAATTAGCAGCGGAGGGATAATTTCACTGCTCAAAATATAAAAAGGAGAAACTGTTTGGTTTCTCCTTTTTTGTTTGCTGGTAGGTTTCTATA